>JAEDEK010000067.1 GCA_016293365.1 Bulleidia sp.
ATCGTTCCATAACACCAAAGATGCAGGAAGTCAGATACTGTTATCAGTATGTTCTGATCTCCATCAATGAAAAACAGATTTCCATCACCAACAGATATCTGTTCACGGATCTGAACCATTTCCATTTTGTTGTGGAAAAAAGCGAGGAAGGAAAGACAGTTGATTCCGTATCATTAACCATTCACTGCCAGCCAGATGAAACAGTGGTGATCGATAATCCGTACAATGACATCAATACCGATGTACACACAGCCATCACCCTTCGGATGTTCCGCGACGGTAAGGAATATGCACATCAGCAGTATCTGTATCCATATACAGGAAAAACAGCTGTACCAACAGGTTCAATACGCGTCTACGAAGACTTCCTGAATGTCGGTTTCCATTGTGAAAACACAGATATCATTTTTTCAAAACAGAAAGGCCTGGTCAGCTGGTGCGTAAACGGCAATCAGCTTGTCCGTGTCCCACTTCGTCCAAACTTCTACCGAGCGCCGGTCAATAATGATGTGGAAAATGGACATGGTTTCCGCTATGGTCAATGGCTTGTCAATTCATTGTATGCAAAGATGATTTACCGTGGCCATACAGTTGATCTCAGCAGTGCCACCATTATCTTTGACTGTTCCCTGCCTTCGATCAGTGATGTATATGTCACAATACAGTATGAGATTTACGCAGATGGATCCATGCGTGTGGATGTCAGAGTTCCATCGATTCCGGATCAGATCGAAATGCCTTGCTTTGGAGTATTATGGAGAACTTATCCAGAACTTGATCATGTCGATTATATTGGACTTGGCCCGGATGAAAACATGTATGACCGCCATGAAGGCGCCCTGTATGGAAGCTACAGTTACACCGTCGCAGACAATCTGACACCATATCTGTACCCGCAGGAATGTGGTACCAGAACCGGAGTCACACAGTTTACGGTCAGTTCACAAAGCCATGGCATGACATTCACTTCGGATCAGATGGAGTTTTCCGTCCTTCCATATACGCCATATGAACTGGAACAGGCAGCCCACATCCATGAACTTCCTGTTCCATACCAGACCGTCATTATGATCAACTCACGCCAGATGGGTGTCGGCGGAGATAACACATGGGGTGCAAGGACGCACGAAGAATATCTGCTGACTAGACAAGCACATCATCTTTCCTTTACTGTAAAAGCATGGTAGTTTACGAAAAGCCGGTTGAATCAGACCGGCTTTTTTACTGCATGAATGCTTCTATGATTGTGATGATCTGATCATCCCAGAACTCCGGACCACCATGATCTGCACCATCCAGAATATACAGCTGTACATCCTTTCCTAATGACTTCAGTTTCTGATAGATCACAACACTGACACGTGGATTGATGGTGCGGTCCTTGGATCCATGGAACATCAGCACTTTCGGTAATGGTGTATCGGCATGTACATTGCATTCAACCGACATGTATTCACACAGTTCAGGATGTTCCCGCAGATTGACACCACCCATTGCTTTCCCTTCCGGACTGTCCGGCAGATGATGATTGGGGGTAGAAGGCATTCCATCATCAAGCATCATGCTGGATGCTCCATAAAAGGAAATAATGCCTCTGACATCCGCACTGACCCCATGATACAGATCCGTATCCGCGTCATCCGTAAAAATCTGAGAAAACATCGCAGCATGTCCACCAGAAGAGTCACCACCGACATAAACACGGTTCTGATCCACCTTGTATTCTGCTGCATGCAGTTTCATGAACCGAATGGCATTGCGCGTATCAAGAGGCATCGAGGGGAATGGTGCAATCCCGGAATGTCTGTATTCCACGATTGCCACAACATACCCCTTCTCAGCAAAGCGGGCAAGCATACCGATCTTGGCACACAGATTCTGAGCGAACCATGCAGAACCCTGTACATATACAAGACACGGATATTTCAGATCCGCATTGTTTCTGTTCCGGGATGCGGGTATAATGATCTGCAGATGCAGTGTTGTCCCATCCACTGTGGCATACGGGACATTGGTCCATGTGTATGTACCTGCCTCATCTCCTGTAGTAGGCAGATGGACAACCCCTTCCACAGGTTCATCAAATGAAGGGTATTCTTCATAACTCCAGTTTCTGATTTCCATTGTATTCTCCTGTTATATATAGAAAGTATTATAAAACGGAGTCATCTGACTCCGCTAGGATAATCCGGCTTTCTTTTCTTTTTTGATCCGGTAAAGTTCATGATCCGCAATCCGCAGGAAATCCGGAATGTTCTGAATGGTCGTATCATATTCCACACATCCGATGGATGTGGACAGATGATATTTCGGATCTACGATATCCGGTTTTTTCATATTCCGGTTGAGTTCTTCAATGAATCTGTCCTTTTCTGCTTCATCACTGACTTTCAAAAGTGCACAGAATTCATCACCACCATAACGTGCTATCAGGGAATTGTATCCGTCTGCCGTCAGCTTCAGAACATTGGCAAACTGGATCAGCGCACGATCCCCTTCCAGATGTCCGAGTGTATCATTCAGCTGCTTGAAATTGTCCATATCCATCCATAACAGGAAGATTTTCCTGCAATGACTGTCACCGTTATGGCTTTCCGCAATCATTCTGTCCAGATACTGCACAAGGGTTGTCCTGTTATTGATATGTGTCAGACTGTCTGTGGTGATCATAGCATCCAAAGAAGACAGGGATTCCTGAATCAATGCAATCGTACCACCAAGACAGATGATGGAAATCCCCGTAAACATTGCCTGCAGAAAACCTGCCAGAAGTGGAAATATGACAAACGTGGATAGGGATGTAATTCTGTCATGCAGAACATAGTTTTTCTTTTTTGTTCCCTTATACAGTGCACGGATTCCCATCGCCATGATGTATCCATATGCACCAAGAAGAAGTACGGCATACAGAGGTCCCTTGACATAGTTACCGCCTTCATCAATATAGAAAAAGAAGTGATACCGCAGTGTCAGCGGCGTAATAAACAGCAGAAGAATCAATGGAATGGAAACCAGTGCTGTTTTCTTTGCGTTACTTAGAATACCGGATTCAATCTGGTATTCCCCATAGAGAAAGGCAAGATAGGAAACAAGGTAGCTAGCATCAAAAAACAGGATATTCAGTAATCCGGTCATTGTATGAGACAGGATGATCGCATCATTTTCCTGCAGACCTGCAAGCAGATCCAACAGCACATAAAACATCACCGCAACAATCAAAGACTGAAAAAGTCTTGCTCCGGTACCGTGATTCAGGGATGAGTTATTTCTGTGGAAAAGGACAGAAAGGATGACAAGACAGGCAATGTTGTTAATCAGGTAAGTTACAGCGTACATATTGTTTTCCTTTCTAAGTATTCTGGAAAATGCCATAAAACTCACATTCGTCCATACCCCGATTTCCATTATTATAAACGAGTCATTTTATTCTGTCATGGCAAATTGTATATATTAATATATATTTGAAAAAGAAATCATTTACCATTGAAAATACAGATCATTACTCATATCAGCTTGCTTATTCCGACATAACTAAGCAAAAAAAGAAGAATATGTTTCCATACTCCTCTTATCCGATTGAATCAGACATGTCAATCTTCAGCAGCTGATTCAGCTCAACTGCATATTCCATTGGAAGCTCTCGTGTGAAAGGTTCCAGGAATCCCATGATGATCATTTCAGTAGCCTGTTGTTCTGACAGACCCCTGCTCATCAGATAGAACAGTTCCTCTTCAGAAATACGGGATACCTTGGCTTCATGTTCAATCATGGATGTGCTGTTATGATTGACGTTCAGCGGAATCGTATCACTGCGTGAACGGTTGTCAAGAATCAGTGTATCACATTCAATCTTGGCACGGGATCCATCCGCCTTCGGTCCCATTGTAATCCAGTCACGGAAATTCGTAACACCGCCATTTCGTGAAATGGATTTGGATACAATACTTGAGCTTGTATGCGGTGCAAGATGAATCATCTTGGCACCTGTATCCTGATACTGGTTTTTTGAGCCGACCGCAATGGATACACATAAGCCTCTTGCATATTCGCCAGCCAGAATGCAGGCAGGATATTTCATGGAGATACGGGAACCGATGTTACCATCAATCCATTCCATCGTTCCTCCCTCTTCCACCTTTGCACGTTTTGTGACAAGGTTGAGAATATTGCCTGACCAGTTCTGTACAGAAGAATAGCGGCATTTCGCACCCTTTCCAACAAATACCTCAACTACACCTGCATGCATGGAATCCTTTGAATACTGAGGGGCCGTACAGCCTTCCACATAGGAGCATTCCGCTCCATCATCTACGATGATAATCGAACGTTCAAACTGCCCCATTGCCTCGGAATTGATTCTGAAGTACGACTGCAGAGGTTTTTCCACCTTCACTCCCTTTGGCACATAGATGAAGGAACCACCGGACCACACTGCAGAATTCAATGCGGCCAGCTTGTTATCACTTGGCGGTACGATCGTGGAAAAGTATTTCCGGAAAAGATCCGGATATTCTCGAAGAGCAGAGTCAATATCCAGGAAGATGACTCCCTTGGAAACAAGTTCATCCAGCATGTTATGATAAACGGCTTCAGATTCATACTGGGTTGTGACGCCTGCCAGATACTTTCTTTCCGCCTCTGGAATACCTAGTTTTTCGAATGTATTCTTAACTTCCTGAGGAACATCATCCCAGCTTCTTTCGGATTCTTCTGACACCTTTCTGTAATAGGTAAAGTCCTGGAAATCGATTTCGGAAAGATCCGGTCCCCATTCAGGCATCGGCATCTTTTCAAATGTATGATAAGCCTTTACTCTGTATTCACACATCCATTCCGGTTCGTTTTTATAAGCGGAAATCTGACGGACAACCTGCTCATTCAGACCTTTTCCTGTATCGATGACAGCCTGAATATCATCATGGAAACCGTATCTGTATTCATCCTGGGAAGCAAGAATTTCGCTGTTGTTCTGATCTGCCATCACTTCTCCTCACTTTCCTCTATCATCTGTGTCATCGCCTTCCATCCGATGGTTGCACATTTGATCCGGTTGGCCTGACGATATACATTCTTCATGGCAACCGCTTCATCCAGCATCTGTTCATCATATGGCCTGCCATCTGTCATGTTCATATATTCATGGATGATTTCTTTCGCTTCTGTAACGGTTTTGCCGATCAGCAGATCTGTCATCATGGATGTGGACGCAGTGGAAATGGTACAGGCAACACCATCAAAACGGATGTCTTTGATGATTCCATCTTCAATGACAGACTGAACGGTAATATCGTCAATACAGCTGTCAGATGCCATATGGACACTTCTGAAGGTACCTTCATGCATCAAATGATGATTGTGCGGATACTGATAATGATCCAGGATCAGTTCTCTCAGGACTTCCGGATCCGCTAATAATGACTTTTCATTTTCCATATGTTACCTCCTAGAAGAATATGCCTACCGCATTTTCCAATGAAATCTGAGAAGCTGCCTCAACAAAGCGATCAACTTCCTCTTTCGTATTATAAAAGTACAGAGATGCGCGGATGCTCTGATCCGTACCGGTGATCTCATGCAGAATCTTGGCACAGTGGTTACCGGACCTGACGGCGATGTTACGGCTGGCCAGATAGCCTGCTGCATCCTGTGCAAAGACCCCTTTTGCGTTGAAGGTGATCGGGCCGGAAGCGTTATCCGGATTAAGCAGTTCAATATTGTCCAGTTCCTTCATTCTGCTGCAGAAATAGGCTCGCAGCTGTTTTTCATAGGCTTCAATCTCATCCATGCCGATTTCCATCAGATAGTCGATTGCTGCATCCATACCGATCACACCTTCGATATTCGGTGTACCGGCTTCAAAACGAATCGGAGGATTCTTATAGATTACTTCGCCATCCTTATTAAAGCGGGCATTCATATCTCCCCCTTCAAATACCGGGACAAGATCATTGAGCAGCTGTTTTTTTCCATACAGGACGCCAACTCCTCCAGGGCCACACATCTTATGTGCTGAAAAGCCATAGAAATCAACATCCAGATCTTTCACGTCCACTTTCATGTGGGGAACAGCCTGTGCACCATCCACTACAACAAGTGCACCATAGCGATGGGCAATCTGCGTGATTTCTCTGATCGGATTTACTGATCCAAGCACATTTGTCACATGTGCCAGTGCGACAATTCTGACACCTTCATGCATTGCCTTTTCAAAATCTTCAATGGAGATATTGGCCTGAGCATCCGTTGGTACATATTCAATTCTGACACCTTTTGCGTGTGACAGAGCAAACCATGGCAGCAGATCACTGGCATGTTCTGCCATTGAAGTCAGGATAACATCTCCTGGTTTCAGTGTATGTGCAAGTCCGAGGGCTACCTGATTGAGGGAATGGGAGATGTTATGTGTATAGATTACTTCATCCCCCTGGCATCCGATCAGTGCAGCCACCTTCTTTCTGACACCATCATATAATCTGTCATTCAATGCGGCTATCTCATAGTCTCCACGATGCACATTGGATGTATGATGCGTATAGAAAGATGTCACAGCATCAATCACACACTGCGGTTTCAAAGATGTAGCCGCAGAATCAAAATAGATCAGTTCAGGATGATTGGTCAGCATCGGAAAGTCATGGCGGATCTTATCAATATCAATCATAATGCTGCCATCTCCTTTTCCAGCTGTTCCCGCAGTTTTTCTCTGAGGGTTTCATCTTTGATCGTATCTGCAATCGGAAGCAGATAACCTGTGGAAATCAATGAAATGCACTGGGACATGGTCAGACCTCTTGTCTGCATGTAATACAGATGATCCGGATCCACACTGCCCATGCTCATGGCATGGGATGCCTGTACATCATCTTCATCAATCAGCAGCTCCGGTACAATTGTGGCATGCTGATCTTCTTCAAAACTGAGTGCACGGGATGTCTGATGAGACTGTGATCCATGCGCACCTTTGACGATTTTACCGACCGCATCAATATTCAGATGACCGCCCTTCATCATAACTGCAAAGTTTTTCATATTTCCGGTTGTATGTGGTGCGAAGTTGATGACTTCCATCACATATTCCTTGTTTTCTCTGACTAAAGATGCACTGGAAACAAGCGCATTGGCACCCTGCTGACGCAGTGCAACCTGAACATGACGCTTCATGGATGCATCATTGACTTCTCCATAGGCAACCGAAAGATCACCATCAGCAAGCACTTCATGATGTTCTTCCACATCCAGATGTGCTGCTGTTTCATTCCAGAAAAGGAAGGATACATGCTTCCCTGCTTCTGTAAAGGTATCGATCTTCAACGATCTGCATGCGACAATCCGTACAAATACCTCACAGTCGATATGCGCTGTAAAGGTCAGGTGAAGATGACGGATTGCATCAATGACGATTTCATTCAACCCTTCATGCAGGATGATATCTTCATTACAACGGATGGTCTTCATTCCCTGCCTGCACTTTCCGCAGCAGTTCTGACTGCACATGTACCAAGTACACCACCGTTATTTGTCTTGACCTGAGTTGCTTCTGCAGCCGGCTGTACATTGTATTCCCTGTAAATCCAGTCATATCCTTCCGCATCGATTCTGTCAGCAACGGAAGCATCACCTTCCAGAACAATTCTGCCATCGACCAGAACGTGAGTATAGGTCGGTTTGATGAGCTGATAGAATCGTTCATAGTGAGATACGACAATCATGGACATGCCGTTTTCCTCACGCATGCGGTTCAGTGCATCCGCTACGATGTGCAGAGCATCTACGTCCAGGCCGGAATCGATTTCATCCAGCATGGATAAAGACGGCTTCAGCATTTCCATCTGAACGATTTCATTTCTCTTCTTTTCACCACCGGAGAAACCCTCATTGAGGAATCTGTGGGCAAGGTCTTCCTTCATCTGCAGATCCTTGATTGTCTTTTCCATTGCCTTGATGAAACGGAATAACGGAACAGGCTTTTCACTTCTTGCATTCATCGCTGCACGAAGGAAGTCACTGTTTGTCACACCAGGGATTTCCTGTGGATACTGCATGGCAAGGAAGATACCGGCAATGGATCTTTCATTCACCGGCATGGCAAGCAGATCCTTTCCATCATATTCGATGGTTCCTTCCGTAACAGTATATTTCGGGTTTCCCATGACAGCAGCAAGCAGAGTGGACTTGCCGTTGCCGTTAGGTCCCATCAGTGCATGAACTTCATTTTCATTGACAGTCAGGTTCACGCCTTTTAATATTTCTTTTCCTTCAACGGATACATGAAGGTTTCTGATAACGAGTGATTTCATAAATACCTCTTTTCCGGCAGAAATTATATCATTAATTTACGCTAAAGTCTTTGATTACGATTCCAGGAATCACAAAGTGTGAACAGAAACTGAAGATTCCAAATAATTCAATGGAAAATTGAATTTCAATAATACTTGTCCTATAATAGGTAGGCTATTAACGCAGGAGGAAATATGGGCAAATTTCTAAAAAAGAACTGGTTTGTCGTACTGCTTACAATTTGCTTTACGGCAATCATCACTTTCTATATCTATGATACAAACAAGGATAAACTCAAAGGCAAGACAGCCAATGGTGAAGATGTTGTCTATGAAGTTGACGGCGTAGATAAGACAGCCGACGCATTCTATGATGAGCTGTATCAGAAAAACGGTACATCCAATCTGATCACACTGTTCAAGAAGGCTGTTGCGGATGCATCCGTATCCACAACTTCCAGCATCAAGGAAACAGCTTCCTCACAGGCAGCTTCCATCCGTTCCAGTTATCAGTCTTCTTACGGTTCATCCTATGAATCCTATCTGCAGTCCGATCTTTTATCAACAGGTTATTCCGATCTGGAAGAATATCTGATTGAACAGCAGAAGATCAACCAGGTATCTGCAGATTATGCAAAGGAACACTTTGATGATCTTTCCATCCGTCAGGTCAGCTATATTCTCATCAAGTTCGATGATACAAACAACCCGACACAGGATCCTACTGATGCGGAAAAAAAGAAGATGGATGCTGTTGATGCAGCATTGAAGGAAGGAAAGTCCTTCTCTGATGCAGCTATTGAATTCTCCGAAGACACATCCACAGCATCTACCGGTGGTGATCTTGGTGTCATCGATAAGAACTCATCCGCACTGGATACAAACTTCCTGGAAGCATCCCTTGCTTTAAAGGAAGGCGAAGTATCTGAATGGGTCAGATCTGATTCCTTCGGTTACTTCAAGATCATGGTTACAGCATCTACTCCGGAAACACTGGAAGCAAACAACCCTTCTTCCGATCCATATGTTTCCCTTGTACAGAACTACGATACAACACTGGAAAACACAGCCATCTGGGAAAAGGCATCAGAACTTGGTATTGACTTCTCCGGTAATGAGGAAGTTGAAGCTGCTGTCAAGAAGTATTTCAACATCACTGAGGATGGAGAGTAAGGAGGAATCACATGAAGAAAACAAATCTTTTACTGGCATCCCTTCTGCTTGCCACACCGCTTGCAGGATGTTCTGATGCATCTGCCAACCTGAAGGACGGCAGCACTGTCCTTTTCAAAATCGGTTCTTCAAAAGTCACAAAACAGGATCTGTTCTCCTTAATGAACAGTACAGCCGGTGCTTCCACCGTCATTTCCAACGCAACAAAGACAATCTGTGAAAAGGAAATCGAAATCACAGATGAAATGAAGGAAGATGCACAGACAACTCTGGATTCCTATAAATCCATGTATGGAGATACATTCAACTCCTATCTGGAACAGAACAACATGAGTGAAGAGGATTATCTCAACAAAAACCTCATCCCTTCTCTGCAGGCGGAAAAACTGACAGAAGCCTATATTGAAGCTGAATGGGAAAAAGTCACTGACCTGTATGAACCGGTCATGGCTACCGTACTTGACTTTTCTGATCAGGATAAAGCACAGGCAGCACTGTCTCCACTCAAAGATGGTTCCAAATCTGCTGAAGAAGTATCCAAGGAAAATGAATGTTCACATGACGGTACATCCAAGCTGTATACCATCAATGACACAGATCTGGATTCCACAGTTATGTCCGTCATTACCAACGGTACGCCGGACGATGGATGGTCTTTGGTCCCTACGACAAGTGGAGACAAGGTATATCTGGTACGTGTGGATGATAATAATCCTGAAAACTACAGAGACAAAGTCTTCTCCACGCTTTCCGGCACAAGCAATGTCAGTGCGGATGCAACAACATATTATTTCAGGAAGTATGGTTTCCATATTTACGACATCACAGTCTACAATGCGATAAAGTCTGATTATCCTGACTATCTTGTCCAGAACATAAAGGATACAGATCAGGCTGAATAATCTTTCAAAGAAAACAGAGGTCAACTGCCCGGCAATGAATTGCCAGGCTTGAAGAGAATGATCTGAGGATCAT
>JAEDEK010000068.1 GCA_016293365.1 Bulleidia sp.
AGGCGGTTCCTCCCACATGCAAGCATGAGGGTTTCCCCGCCGAGAATTTTATGACAGATCTGCTTGTGAAAACCTTTATCCATAATCCAGATCGGATTGATGATGAAACTGTACGGTTTCAGTATGGACTTCTTTCCAGTATCACCGGAATCGTCTGTAATGTGATTCTGTTTTTATTGAAACTGACCGCCGGATTCATCATGAATTCCGTCACGGTCATCTCGGATGGATTCAATAATCTGTCCGACTGCATGTCGTGTCTGATTACGATGCTGGGCTATCGTCTTGCATCAAAGCCTGCCGACAGCAAACATCCGTTCGGACATGGAAGATACGAATATCTGGTATCCTTTCTTGTTGCGGCGATGATTCTTGTTGTGACATTCCAGCTGTTTATGGAAAGCATCAACAAGATCATTCATCCTGAGCCGATTCATTTTGATCTGCTGATGTTCTGTCTGCTTGCTGCATCCGTTCTTGTCAAGATCTGGATGTCAATGTTCAATCAGAAACTTGGTACAAAGCTCAATAACCTTGTCATGCTGACAACAGCGCAGGATTCCAGAAATGATGTGCTTGTCACAGGTATGACTCTTGTGGCTATGATTCTTGCAGCATTTGTTCCACAGATCCCGTTTGATGGCATCTTCGGTGTTGTTCTTGCGGTACTGTTATGTAAGGCTGCCATCGAAATGGTCAAGGATATTCTCGATCGTCTTCTTGGTGCACCGGCGGATGCAAAGCTGACACATGATATCCGTGAAGAAATTCTTTCCTTTCCGGAAATCATCGGTGTACATGACATGATTATCCACGATTATGGCCCTGGATGTCAGATCGGTTCCGCGCATGCGGAAGTGGATGTACATATGGGATTCCTTGAGGCACATGATATCATCGACTGCTGTGAGAAACAGATTCAGCAGAAACATCATGTGATGATGACACTGCATCTTGATCCTGTGGATTATTCCAATCCACTTATCAATACATATAGAACAGATGTCACTGCGGCATTGCGCCAGCTGAACTGTGGGCTGTCCATGCATGATTTCAGAGCTGTCATAGGACCGACACATACCAATCTGGTGTTTGATATTCTGATTCCTTTTTCCTGCCCGTTACAGGAAGAGAAAATCCGTGAAGCGATTGAAACCTATATGGCAGAGATTCATCCGGATGTGACATTCTTTACGGTAATTACATTTGACCACAGTTATGTGGAGGGACAGGCATGAACAGAATGAAATCCAATCTGATGCTGTTATTGTGCGCTACAATCTGGGGTTCTGCCTTTGTGGCACAGTCATCCGGTATGGAACATATCGGGCCATGGACTTTCAACGCATGCAGGTCTTTGATTGGAGGATTTACACTGCTTGTACTTATGCCGTTTCTGGATAACATCCGACATGTCAGTGTTGAAGAAAAAAGATCCATGGATCGTAAGACACTGTTGACCGGAGGGATCGCCTGTGGAATTGCCTTATGTGCTGCTTCTATTTTTCAGCAGACAGGTATTCAGTATACGACTGTAGGCAAGGCAGGTTTTCTGACAGCCCTGTATACGATAGCCGTGCCGGTACTTGGGATGTGTATCGGCAGGAAGACAAGACCTCTTGTATGGATCTGTGTCGGTATTTCCGTTGTCGGATTCTATTTTCTTTCCATGGCAGAGTCGTTATCCTTATCCTATGGAGATGGGCTTGTTCTGGCAGGTTCACTTCTGTTTGCGGTACATATTCTGATTATTGATCATTTTTCACCGAAAACAGATGGTGTCAGGCTGTCCTGTATTCAGTTTTTTACAGCAGGGGAGATCAGTCTTGTACCGATGTTTCTGTTTGAAAATCCATCTTTTTCAGCCGTTTTATCTGCAGCAGGCCCGATCCTGTATGCAGGTGTGCTTTCCAGTGGGGCTGGCTATACACTGCAGATTGTCGGGCAGAAGGGTGCTGATCCGGCAGTGGCATCTTTGATCCTGTCCCTTGAGTCTGTCTTTTCCGCAGTCTTTGGTTTCCTGTTGCTCCATCAGGTATTAAGTGTCAAGGAACTGGCGGGATGTGCTCTGATTTTTGGAGCGATCATTCTTTCGCAGCTGCCGGAAAAACAGAAAGAAGAATCTGCTGTTATAGAGTCATGATGATTTCGTGGCTCTTTTTTGGTAAAGAGCGGGCTTTTACAAATTGTAATCTGATCATACTGAAAAAGAAAAACCTGAACCAGAATGGTTCAGGTGAGGTGTGATCAGGCTTTGACAAGCAGTTCAGCAATCTTTCTTGCATAGGCAGCCGGATCTTCAATCGGTAAGCCCTGGATCAGCATTGCCTGGTTGAACAGAACATCTGCATAATCCTTTAACAGATCCGGATTTTCACTGTAGACAGACTGAAGTTTGGCAAAGATCGGATGGTTGGCATTGATTTCCAGAATCTTGGATGCCTTAGGTCCGCGGCCGTTGCTTAATGGATCATTTGCCAGGTACTTTTCCATTTCAAGGGAAACACCTTCCGCAGCAGAAATGCATACAGGGTCATTGTCACTCAGACGGGAAGAGATTCGTACTTCAGATACTTTATCTCCAAGATCTGTCTTGATGGCTTCCAGCATGTCCTTGTTTGCTTCTGCCTTTTCTTCTCTGTTTTTCTTTTCGTCATCGCTTTCCAGATCCAGATTTCCTGCAGAGATGGACTGGAACTGCTTTTCAGCGTATGTATTGATCATGCCTGTGACGAATTCATCACGTTCATCCAGGAAGTAGAGAACTTCGATATCCTTTTCTCTGAGTTTTTCCATAACAGGCTTGCGTTCGATTTCCTCAACGGATTTACCGACTGCATAGTAGATTGCCTTCTGATCCTTGCCCATACGTTCCACATATTCTTTCAGTGTGACGTATTTACCTTCTTTGGAGGATTTGAACAGCAGGAAGTCCTGCAGTTTTTCCTTGTTGGCACCATAGTTGTTGTATACTCCGAACTTGAGATCCCATGCGAAATTTTCGAAGAACTTCTCATAGTTTTCTCTGTCGTTTTTCAGCATATCTTCCAGTGTGGAGTGGATCTTCTTTTCAATGGATCTGGATAACAGCTGAACCTGTCTGTTCTGCTGCAGGATTTCTCTGGAGATGTTCAATGACAGGTCATCACAGTCAATGACGCCCTGAACAAATCTGTAATAGTCAGGCACGAGGTCCTTGACGTTATCCATGATGAAGACATTGTGGGAATACAGCTGGATACCCTGTCTGTAATCAGAAGAGTAGAAGTTGTATGGTGTTCGGGAAGGGATGTACAGAAGGGCAGTATAGGAAATGTTACCTTCTACATTATAGTGAATGACTTTCTGTGGATCTTCCCAGTCATTGAACTTGGACTTGTAGAATTCGTTGTATTCTTCTTCTTTGATATCAGACTTCTTTTTCTTCCATAATGGAATCATGGAATTCAGTGTTTCAACTTCTTCTGTATCGATTGTCTTGTTTTCATCCGTTGGGTCCGGGATATGTTTTGTAACAGACATTTCAATCGGATAACGGACATAGTCGCTGTACTTGCGGATCAGATCTCTGATCTTATATTCTTCCAGATAATCGCTGTAGTGGATATCATCTGTATCATCTTTCAGATCCAGAGTGATACGTGTACCGACTTCCGGTTTATCGATCTCGGAAATCACATATCCATCTTCACCGGAAGATGTCCAGCTGTGAGCTGTGTTATCCTTAACGGAACGTGTTTCCACAAGAATTCTTCTTGCGACCATGAAGGCGGAATAGAAACCGACACCAAACTGGCCGATGATATCTGTGTTGTCATTTGCCTTTTCCAGCTGTTCTCTGAATTCAGCAGAACCGGATCTGGCGATTGTACCAAGATTGTTTTCCAGCTCTTCTTCTGTCATACCGACACCATTGTCTTCAATGACAAGCTGGCGTGTGTCTGCGTGACGTTCGATTGTGATCTTCAGAGTATCTCTGGAAATCTTCTCACTGCCTTCTGTTAAGGAAAGGTAGTATCTTTTATCCAACGCATCAGATGCATTGGAAATAATTTCACGCAGGAAGATTTCCTGATTTGTGTAAATCGAATTGATCATCAGATCCAGAAGTCTTCTGGATTCTGCCTTAAACTGTTTTTTTGCCATGTGGTATACCTCCTTTAGCACTCGTTATATCTAACTGCTAAACTATATTAGCACTCTCGATCTTTGAGTGCAAGAAATATCATGAAAAATGACGGACACATATCCGAAAATGTCATTGGATGACATGATATGAATGTGAAATGCAGCTGTTATGCGCTCAAGGGACAGTTTTTTGTATCAGCAATACAAAACGATGATACAATCTTTTTATGAAAAAGATCGAAGTGGAAAGAATCGCACAGAGCATTGAAAGAATCTGTGGACAGATTGCATGTGTTTATGATCCGGATATTCTCACTGCAATCTGCAAAGGAAAAGAGAAGGAAATATCCCCGCGCAGTATTGCGGCTATGGACACGCTTGTACAGAATGCACAGATTGCAGTGGAAGAAAGAATCCCGATCTGTCAGGATACAGGGCTGGCCATTGTATATCTGAAAATCGGTCAGGAAGTTGTCCTGACAGGTGGCAGTCTGTATGAAGCTGTCAACCGCGGTGTACGCAATGGCTATCTTGGTCATTATCTGCGTGCATCTTCAGTGGATGATCCTATTTATGAAAGAAAAAATACAAAGGACAATACACCAGCCATCATCTATACGGATATCGTGGACGGAGATACGGTAGAAGTATCTGTCATGGCAAAGGGTTTCGGTTCTGAAAACAAGAGTGCTTTGAAGATGCTGACACCGGCAGATGGGGAGCATGGTGTCATTGACTTTGTATGTGATACCGTTGCCAAGGCAGGACCGAATGCATGTCCACCATTTGTGATCGGTGTCGGTGTGGGAGGTACATTTGACTCCTGTGCTGTCATGGCAAAAAAGGCACTGTTAAGACCTGTGTCTGTTTCCAATGCAGATGAAAGATATGCGGATCTGGAAAACAGACTGCTGGATAAGATCAATGCGATGCATATTGGGCCAATGGGATTTCATGGGAATACCACAGCCTTGAAGGTACAGGTGGAATATGCCCCGACCCATATTGCCGGATTACCCGTTGCGGTCAATATGTGCTGTCATGTATGCCGACATGGAAGTGAGGTGATTGAATGAAGCACGTCACATTACCATTACAGAAGGAAGAGATTGAAACACTGCAGGCAGGAGAACCGGTCCTGTTAAGTGGTACGATGTACACCGCAAGAGATGCAGCCCATAAAAAACTTGTTGAAATGATCGAAAGGGGAGAACAGCTTCCATTTGATTTACAGGGGGCATCCATCTATTATGTCGGACCGACGCCGGCAAGAGACCATCAGGTCATCGGTTCTGCAGGCCCTACAACTTCATCCCGTATGGATCCATATGTTCCATTGCTTGCGGAAAACGGATTAAAGGGAATGATCGGTAAGGGCAGAAGAAGTAAAGAAGTCATTGATGCGGTAAGAAAACATCAGATGGTCTATTTTGTATGTACAGGTGGGGCAGGTGCACTGTTATCCCACTGCATCACCTCACGACAGGTGATAGCCTTTCCTGAACTGCTTGCGGAAGCAGTTGCACGCATCGAAGTAAAGGATTTCCCATGCTTTGTCGGGCTGGATATCCATGGAAATAATATTTATGATATGGAGGATTAATGAAGATGAATTTATATGAAGAATCACTGCAGCTGCATAGTCAGCATAAGGGTAAGCTGAAGGTTGAATCCAAAGTTGCCTGTTCTACGCGTCATGATCTGAGCATTGCCTATACACCAGGCGTTGCACAGCCATGTCTTGAAATCGCAAAGGATAAGGAAAACTCCTATGTGTATACAAACAGAGGCAATACCGTAGCTGTCATTTCCGATGGTACTGCAGTACTGGGACTTGGAGATATCGGACCGGAGGCAGCGATGCCGGTAATGGAAGGAAAGTGCCTTTTGATGAAGCAGTTTGCGGATATCGACGCATGGCCGCTTGTGATTGATTCCAAGGATCCGGATGAAATTGTCCGTTTTGTCAAAATGGTCGCTCCATCCTTTGGTGCAGTCAACCTGGAAGATATTTCCGCGCCGCGCTGTGTGGAAATTGAAAGAAGACTGATTGAAGAATGCAGTATTCCTGTTTTCCATGATGATCAGCATGGTACAGCAATTGTTGTACTTGCATCATTGATCAACTGTATGCGTTTAAAGGGCACAACACCAGAAAGTCAGAAAGTTGTCATTTCCGGTTGTGGTGCAGCTGGTTCTTCCATCATCCGTATGCTGTATGCATATGGTTTCCATAAGATCTATGCATTTGATGTGGATGGCTGTGTGGATCCGGATCACAGTGAAAACTACAATGATCTGAAAAAGGAACTGCTGAACTATGTCAATCTTGACCACCAGCATTATTCCAGTCTTGCCGAAGCAATGGTCAAAGCAGATATCTTCATCGGTGTCAGTGCACCACGTCTTGTGACAACAGAAATGGTAGCATCCATGAATCAGGGTAATATCGTATTTGCTATGGCAAATCCGGAACCTGAAATCACATATGACAAGGTAAAGGAGGCTGGTGCCTATATCATCGGTACAGGCCGTTCCGATTATCCAAACCAGGTCAATAATCTGCTTGCCTTCCCTGGCATTTTCAGAGGAGCATTGGATGCAAAGGCAACAAAGATCACAGAAAACATGAAGCTTGCTGCAGCAAAGGGACTTGCATCTCTGATTTCTGATGATGAACTGAGCCCGGAAAATATCATTGTTTCCGCATTTGATGAAAGGGTTGTACCAACAGTGGCAAAGGCTGTTGCGGATGAGGCAGTTGCCAGCGGGTTTGTAAGAAAATGAAAAAGGGACTGATCATGGAAGGCGGTGCCATGCGTGGCCTGTTTACTGCCGGAGTGATTGATGTTTGGATGAGCGAAGGTATCGAGTTTGATGGAGCGATCGGCGTATCAGCCGGTGCCACATTCGGATGTAACTATAAATCAAAACAGATCGGCAGAGTACTGCGTTACAACATGGCATACTGCCGTGATCCACGCTATGCCTCCATTGCCTCATGGCTTCTGACTGGTGATCTTTACAATGGTGAATTTGATTATCATAAGCTTCCGCAGCAGCTGGATATATGGGATCAGAAAACATTTGAAGAAAATCCGATGGAATTCCATGTTGTCGCAACCGATGCTGTGACAGGAGAGCCTTTATATCATAAATGCAGTGATGGAAAGGATGAGGATCTGTTATGGATTCAGGGATCAGCCTCCTTACCGTTGGCCGCAAAGCCTGTCCGTGTCAAAGATCATGTCCTGCTGGATGGCGGTATTTCCGATTCTGTACCATACCGGTACTTTGAATCCATCGGTTATGATCGCAATGTGATTATTCTGACGCAGCCTGCAGACTATCGCAAACAACCTTACTCCAGTACTCTTCTGAAGGCGGTTGGTAAAGCATTGAAGGAATATCCGGCCGTCAGGGAGCGTCTGGCGGACAGACATGATCGTTACAATCGTGAAATTGCGGATATTGTTGAAGCGGAAAAGGCGGGAAAGGTATTTGTCATCCGCCCTCCACAGAGTCTGAACATCGGTTCTGTATGCCGCAAGCCAAAGGAACTGCAACGTGTATATGACATCGGTACATCTGCTGCCAGGAAGAATCTGGAAGATCTGAAACGGTATCTTAAGGGGTGAAAACCCCTTTCTTTCATGTCGTGAAAATGCAGAAACTGTTTCTATCGGCATTATTATGCCGATAAATGATATTTGTTGAAAATCTTCAGAAAATACTTGTTTTCAAAGAGTTTTCATGCATCACGGTTTGTGAAAAAAATACCTTCATATTTGAGGGTATTTTGCTTGAAACAAAGATGCGAATATCTTATATTTGTCATGCAAGGGAGAAATAGTTGGATTTCCAACTATTTCTGAAAAAGATTAGAACTGGATGGGTAACACTTATGAATGTCATTAAAAGAAGTGGCGAAGAAGTATCCTTCGACGCCGAAAAAATCATCGTTGCGATCAGAAAGGCAAACAATGCCACACGCAACACAAAACAGATCACAGATGATGAGATCACCGAAATCGCCAATCAGGTCATTGCTCAGTGCAATGCGATTCAGCGCTCTATTTCCGTTGAGGAAATTCAGGACCTTGTTGAAAACCAGCTGATGGCTGCGGGCGCATATACAGTTGCTCACAACTATATTACATACCGTTATGAAAGAGCTCTTGTCCGTAAGGCAAATACTACAGATAAGAAGATTCTCTCTTTACTTGGTAATACAAATGAAGAAGCAAAACAGGAAAACTCCAATAAAAATCCGACTGTAAACTCCACACAGCGTGACTACATGGCTGGTGAAGTTTCCAAGGATATCACAAGAAGATTCCTGTTACCTGCAGATATCTGGGATGCACATGAAAAGGGCATCATCCACTTCCATGATGCAGACTACTTTGCACAGCCGATGTATAACTGCTGTCTGGTCAATCTGGAAGACATGCTGCAGAATGGAACTGTCATTTCCGGTACAAAGATCGACAAACCACACAGCTTCGCAACTGCATGTAATATCGCAACACAGATCATTGCACAGGTTGCTTCCAACCAGTATGGCGGTCAGACAATCACACTCTCCCATCTTGCTCCATTTGTAGATATCAGCCGTCAGAAGTACAGAAAGGCTGTCGCAGAAGAAATGGAAGCTGCCGGAGTGGATGTCAGCCAGGAAAAGATCGATCGTATTGCGGAAGAAAGAGTCAGACGTGAAATCATGACTGGTGTACAGACAATCCAGTATCAGATCATCACTCTGATGACAACAAACGGACAGGCACCGTTTGTCACTGTATTCATGTATCTGGATGAAGTGGAAGAAGGCAGAACAAGAGATGACCTGGCTTTGATCATTGAGGAAATGCTCAAGCAGAGAATGGTCGGTGTCAAGAATGAAAAGGGTGTTTATATTACACCAGCATTTCCGAAGCTCATCTATGCTCTGGATGAAGACAACATTCATGAAGATTCCAAATATTACTATCTGACAAAGCTTGCTGCAGAATGCACCGCTAAGAGAATGGTTCCGGACTATATCTCCGCAAAGATCATGAAGGAACTCAAAGGTGATGTATATCCATGCATGGGCTGCCGTTCCTTCCTCACTCCAGACAGATTTACAGAAAACGGATGGGATAACAATGAACATGCTTTGAATCATGTCGATGGACAGCATAAGTACTATGGCAGATTCAACCAGGGGGTTGTTACAATCAACCTTGTTGATATCGCATGCTCCTCTGGCAAGGATATGGATCTTTTCTGGAAGATCTTTGATGAAAGACTGGACATGTGCTATAGAGCACTGATGATCCGCCATAACAAGCTGAAGGGTACATTATCCGATACTGCTCCGATTCTGTGGCAGTATGGTGCAATTGCAAGACTCAAGAAGGGCGAAACAATTGATAAGCTGCTGTATAACGGATACAGTACAATCTCCCTTGGATATGGTGGTCTGGCTGAATGTGTACGCTATATGACAGGATTGTCTCATACATCAACAGATGGTGAAAAGTTCGGTCTTGCGGTCATGCAGCATCTGAATGATGCATGTACGAAGTGGAAGATGGAAACAAATATCGACTTCTCTGTCTATGGCACACCAATGGAATCCACAACATACAAGTTCTCCAAGTGCCTGCAGGAAAGATTTGGTATCATCAAGGGTGTTACAGACCGTAACTACATCACAAACAGCTATCACATCCATGTATCCGAAGAAATCAATGCATTTGATAAGCTGACAAAGGAAGCACGTTTCCAGAAGCTTTCTCCTGGTGGAGCCATCTCCTATGTTGAAGTTCCGAATATGCAGAACAACATTCAGGCAGTACTTGCAATCATGAAGCATATCTATAAGACAATCATGTATGCAGAGCTGAATACAAAGTCTGACTACTGCCAGAAGTGTGGTTACAATGGTGA
>JAEDEK010000069.1 GCA_016293365.1 Bulleidia sp.
TGGTGATATCATGAAACTGACACCGGAAGAAATCAAGGAAGGTCTGAGCGATGCGGTACGAACACAGATCGAAGACGGTACACCACTGACAGATGCTCTTGTTGCGGCTTCCATCTGCAAGTCAAAGGGAGATGCAAGAAGACTCATTCAGCAGGGATCCATCTCCGTCAATGGCGAAAAGAAGAATGCCATCGACTTTGTTCTCAGACAGGAAGATGCCGTCAATCATGAATTCAGCATCATCAGAAAAGGAAAGAAGAACTGGTATCTGTTCACATTCTGACAAAAGGGAAGAGGAATCTTCTCTTTTTTGTTATAATGGGGCGTGAGGTAGCAGAATGAAAAACAGAATGATAACAGCAGTGATATGTGCACTTCTGAGCTGTGGCTGTACGTTGAAATCAACCCGTCAGGATCTGTACCAGTCAGCTATTGATACATATGAAACCTATTATACAGAAGTACTTGGTAACGGACATTATACAGATACATGTGATTATTTTACGTTGAGTTATGAAATGACACAGGTAGAAGGTGACGGTTACCGTTACTATGTGATCCTCGATGATCCGACCATCGCCATGTACAATGTCATGATGATTGCGGTGGAAAATGCCGTACCGTATGAACAGTGTGAAAAGATGGTGCCAAGTTTCGGTATCTTTGAAGACAGAGTCAGTCTTGTTCCCGGACAGGTAAACTATGAAGCCGGTTTTGTCAGGGGAATTTCCATTTCCGGTGAATCAGATGAGGACCATATGGATCTGCTGATTCTTGTCAAGTGGAAGTGCTCGGATGGCACACCGATGTCAGCATATATTCAGCATTCTCTTTCGCTGAACGGGGAGAAACAATGAGACTGGACCGTATGTTATCTGATGCCCATGCCGGTACAAGATCCCAGGTCAAAAAACTGGTGAAGGAGGGCAGGGTATGTATTAATGGTGTCACTGCCAAAGCAAGCTCCATGCAGATAGATCCATATCAGGATGTCATCACACTGGATGGCGAACGGCTGAACTATGAAGAGCATGTCTATCTGATGCTTAATAAGCCGGCAGGATATATTTCCGCTACAAAAGGAAACGTACCGACTGTCATGGATCTGATTCCACAATACAAGGGCATGTTTCCATGCGGCAGGCTGGATAAGGATACGGAAGGACTGTTACTGATGACAAATGATGGACCTCTTGCACATCATCTGCTCAGTCCACATCATCACGTGGAAAAGGAATATTATGTCGAGCATAAGCTTCCCTTGACCGATGAAGATATTCACAGTATTGAAACCGGGATTACCTTTCAGTCGGTCACCTACAGACCTGCCCGATATGAAAAAATCTCGGATACTTCCTGTCATCTGACGATCAGAGAAGGCAAGTATCACGAGATCAAGATGATTTTTGAATCACTTGGAGATAAAGTCGTATATCTGAAAAGACTGCGGATGAAGAATCTGCGTCTGGATGAAACACTCAAACCAGGACAGTATCGTCCGTTAACGGATCAGGAGATCGAAGATCTTAAAGAAGGGATGCCTCGATAGGTTCCGGTTTTTCAAAAACACCTGTTGAAGCATACTGCTTCAGACAGTCAATCACCTGAGCAGTCAGCTCATTTGGTGTGGAAGAACCGCTCGTAACTGCGATGCGGTTTTTTCCCTGAACCATCTGCTCGTTCAGTGACTGGGCACTTTCAATCAGAAGGCTTTCCGGAATGCCGGATTCCTTACCGATACGGGCAAGCTGGTTGGAATTGTTGGAACGTGGATCCCCTACAACAATCAGCAGATCAACGTTTTCCAGCTTCATCACTGCCTGCTGGCGGATCGTTGTGGCATTGCAGATTTCTTTTGCGACTGTCGCTGATGGATACATCTGCAGACACGCTTTTATGATCTGTGACGTATCATTGAGAGAAAGCGTCGTCTGATTGGTGATGAAAACACGGTCCAGATGCGGATATTTTTTGACATCTTCCACACATGTGATAAGATGTACGCGCTGTGAAAGGCCAACGGTACCTTCTGATTCGGGATGACCTTTTTTTCCGATATACAGAACATCCATACCATCTTCAATGGCGGATGTGACGAGCTGGTGCGTTCTGATGACATCCCTGCAGGATGCATCCACAACCTGAAGACCTTTGGAAACAGCTTTATGACGGACGGATGGACTGATGCCGTGAGCCGTGAAGATGACGATGCCTTCATCGATTTCATCCAGCAGCTCTTCTCTTGTCTTTCCCGGATCCTCTACAAATTCGATGCCTTCTTTTCTGCAGGCATCCACAACATACTGGTTATGGACAATCATGCCGAGCATCGTGACCTTTGTGCCCCGATTTTCCCTGGCAGTCTGCCGTGCAATCTGAATGGCGCGCACAACGCCCTGACAATATCCACGTGGGACAACACTGATGATTTCCATGACAATTCCTTTCTGAAATAAATGATACATACATTATAGGTGATTGCATGAAAAAATTTGAAGATTTTAACCTCAAAGAGGTAACCAGACAGCTGATTGCTGCAAACAGTTTCAAGGAGCCAACGCCGATTCAGGAAGAAATCATTCCTCCTGCATTAAAGGGAAAGGACCTGATCGGTCTTTCCGCTACCGGTTCCGGCAAGACACATGCCTACCTGATCCCGATCTGTGAAAAATTGAATCCATCGGAAGATCGTGTACAGGCAGTCGTCACAGCACCAACCCGTGAACTTGCCCGTCAGATCTATGAAAATGCCAAAGTGATGTCCCTGATCAATCCGGATATCCGGATTGGATTATATGTCGGTGGAGAAGACCGTGACAGAGATATCGAAGCACTGAAAAGAAATCAGCCGCACGTGGCAATCGGAACACCTGGCAGAATCAAAGACCTGTTTCTGAATGCTGGTGTACTGCGTATTGATAATGCGGATCTGCTTGTCGTAGATGAAGCGGATATGACACTGGAATTCGGATTCCTGGATGAAATCGATGCATTTGCGGGAAGAATGAGAGAAGATCTGCAGATGCTTGCTTTTTCTGCCACCATGCCGGATCAGCTGAAACCGTTCATCCGCAAGTACATGCACCATCCTCTGACAAAGCAGATCGGTGAAAAAGTCCGTTTTAATCCAGACATCACACATGTACTTGTTCCATGTTACCACCATACCTTTGCAGAAGTGATTGAATCCATTCTTCCTGGTTTCAATCCGTTTGTCTGCCTGATCTTTGCCAACACACGCAAGGAAGCCGGTGAGATTGCGGAGCAGCTGCGTAAAGATGGTATGGATGTGACAGAGATGCATGGGGATCTGACAAGCCGCAAGAGAAAGCAGTCCATGAAGGAAATTGCAGATGCCCGTCATACATATGTCGTATGTACTGATATTGCTGCACGTGGTATCGATATCGGGGAAGTATCCCATGTCATTTCGTGCGGGTTCCCGGAAGATCTGGAATATTATGTACATCGTGCCGGTCGAACAGGCAGAGCCGGCTCCACTGGTACATGCTATGCGCTGTATCATGAAGAAGATGATGCTGCAATCCGTTCCTTAAAGAATCGTGGAATCCGTTTTGAGCACAGACGTTACAGAAAAGAAGGCTGGCAGGATCTTCGCCCTTATGGTCAGAAATACCGCAGACAGGAAGATGATGAACTGGATAAGAAGATTACCATGGCCTACAACAATAAGAAAAACACCAAGGTCAAGCCAGGCTACAAGAAAAAGAGAAAGCAGGAGATTGAACGCATTTACCGCCGTAAGAAAAGAGATCTGATCCGCAGCAAGATCGCAGAGGAAAAAAAGGCAATGTACAGAGAACGTGCCCGCCAGGAAAGGGAAAACCAGAAATGATCATCGGCTCACATGTGCAGATGAAGGCACCTGATTATCTTCTTGGAGCAGTCAGAGAAGCACTTTCCTATGGTGCAAATGCACTGATGCTGTATACAGGTGCTCCACAGAATACAAAACGTGTGGATACATCTGTGATGAAGATTGAGGAAGCCCATCGACTGATGCGTGAAAATGGCCTGGATGCTTCCCGTCTGATCGTGCATGCGCCATACATCATCAATCCGGCAAACTCCGTAAAACCGGAAGTCGGGGAACTTGCTGTATCGTTTCTGAGTATGGATGCACAGAGAACTGCACAGATCGGTGCGAAGTATCTTGTTCTGCATCCAGGCAGTTATACCACTACGGATATTACTACCGGAATCCAGACAGCCATTGCACATCTGAATGAAGCATGCATTCCGGATGGGGTTACGGTGTGTCTGGAAACAATGGCAGGCAAGGGCAGTGAAATCGGATACCGTTTTGAACAGATTGCCGAGATTCTGGATGGACTGAAACAGTCAGATCGATATGGTGTCTGTCTGGATACATGTCATATTCATGATGCAGGATATGATCTTTCTGACTTTGATGCTGTACTGGATGAATTTGATCGTATCATCGGTCTTTCCCGTCTGCATGTCATTCATCTGAATGACTCCAGAAACATCCGTGGAGCAGCCAAGGACAGACATGCCAATATCGGTGATGGCATGATCGGTTATGAAACGCTCTGCAGGATTGCCCATCATCCCCGCATTGCTCATATTCCCAAGATTCTGGAAACACCTTATATTGATGGAAAAGCACCATATAAGGAAGAAATTGAACATATTCTGAAAAAAGCTGAATGATATGTGATTCAGCTTTTTTTCAGTGATAGAATAGTCCATGTTGTTGAAATATATGAAACAGTATATCGAGAAACTCTTTCAGTCACTGATTGCCATGGCACTGCTGATTACAGCAGTCCTTTCCATCTGCATCTTTTCTTCTGCGTCCATCCTGGATGAAATACAGAATATGGAAGATGTACAGATTGAGGAAGAGCCTGATGACTCTGTTGTAGTCATGGAACTGAATCGTCCCAGAGATCTGCTTCTTGAGCAGCAGTTAAAGGAATACGTGGAACAGTATCGTTACAGCGGGCAGGATATTGCCTACTGCATTCAGGATATGGACAATCATGAGATCTATGCATACAATGCCGATCAGGATTTCTTTGCGGCAAGCATCTACAAGCTTTCACTTGCCATGCTGTATGAAGATATGATTGCAGAAGGGATATATGAAAGGGAGAGTCTGTTGTATTTTGATTACTCCATGATCGAGGATTATGGACATCTTCTGTCTGTCTACAGTCCCGGCAGTTATGTTCCCTTAGATGATATTCTTGATATTCTGATCCGTTATTCCGATAATTCAGCAGGTCATATTCTGTTTGATCATCTGGGCGGATGGCTTTCCTATAAACAGATGATGAGGGGATATACGGATGTGGAATGTGAGGAATGGTATACCTATGACAACATAACCTGCGCACATGTTGTATCTGATGTTCTTGCCTGCCTGTATGAAAACGCAGACCGTTATCAGCATCTGATTGAAGTCATGACGGAGGCAACTGTGGGTATGTTTCTGGATGGGAACATACAGATCGGAATGCCGCAGAAATATGGCAGCTATGATGTCATCTGCAATGCAGCCGGTTTTGTGGAAGCGGATATTCCATATACCATCGTTGTGCTGACATCTTTTGGATACAATGGACAGCAGATAATGGCGGATCTGAATGAAATTGTCTATCAGCGTATGTGTGAAGATGTATTGCAGCAGTGATACGTCTTTTTTACAGGCATAGAAAAAGCCGTTATCCATTGTTCAGATAACGGCATGCAGGTCATTGTGCGTGTTTTTCCGCGATGATCTTTTCGATTTCCGCAATCAGTGCATCCTTGATTTCAGCCTGAGGTACGGTACGTACTACTTCACCTTTACGGAACAGGATACCGGAATCATATGCACCGGCAATACCGACATCTGCTCTGCCGGCTTCCTGAATTCCATTGACAGGGCATCCCATGATGGCAACTGTGATATCTTCATGAATTCCTGCAAGATACTGTTCCATTTCCTTTACCAGAGGAAGCATGTTGTACTGGATGCGGCCACATGTCGGACAGGAAATCAGATCCGGTACACCTTCAATCAGATTGAATGCCTTCAGCAGCTGTCTGCCGATGATCAGTTCATCTTCCGGTGGAGCGGATACAGAAACACGGATGGTATCTCCGATTCCTTCGTGCAGCAGGATACCCAGAGCTGCAGACGATTTGACAGCGGATTCCGTGAATCCTCCTGCTTCCGTAACACCAAGATGGAGAGGGTATGGGTAATGATCAGCTGCCATCTGATATACCTTGACGGTCAGTTCCACATTACTGGACTTGAAGGAAAGACAGATATCATGGAAATCCAGATCTTCCAGAATTTTCACATGACGGTCAGCACTGGCGATCATGGCTTCTGCGCAGATGCCGCCATACTGTTCCAGAAACTGTTTTTCCAAAGAGCCGCCGTTAATGCCGATTCGGATCGGAATATGATGTGTTTTGCACGCTTCCACAACAGCCTTTGTTTTTTCCATGGAACCGATGTTGCCGGGATTGATACGGATGGCGTCGACACCGCCTTCCACAGCAAGTAACGCCAGCAGATGATTAAAATGAATATCTGCTACAATCGGCATATCTGTTTTTGCCTTGATGGCAGGAATGGCTCTGGCATCTTCTTCATCCAGAACTGCAATTCTGGCGATTTCACATCCGCCTTCTTTCAGTTTTCTGATCTGTTCTACAGTTGCTTCTACATTTTTTGCCGGTACATTTGTCATGGACTGCAGAACACATCTGTTCTGCCCGCCGATCTGAACACCACCGACATAGATTGGTCTTGTTTCAATACGTTTCATACAGGAAACCTCCACATGTATTATCGCATGAAATCAATCCGATCATGCTGTTTTTTATTGACATCGTACAAAAATATCTGTTACAGTAATTCAGCTGATGAAATGCTTGGAAATCTGATCCGTTTATGGTATACTCATCATGCGTTAAAGGTCAGGAGGTACATCATGCCTAGAGAAAATATTACATTCAAGTGTACTGTCTGTAAGGAAGAAAACTACATCGGTACAAGAAACAAGCGTAAGCATACAGAAAAGATGGAAATCAAGAAGTACTGCCCACGCTGCAATAAGATGACTCTGCATAAGGAGAAGAAATAAGCCACGGCTTATTTTTTTTGGATTTTTATGAAAATCAGCATTCTGCCTGTCGGCATGTATCAGGAAAACACATACGTGATTCATCAGGAAGGGCATACCGTCATCGTTGATCCAGGTGGGCATCCTGAAATCATCTCAGCGTATATTGACACGCAGCAGAAGGTGGAAGCCATTGTTCTTACCCATGGTCACCAGGATCATGTCAGTGCGGTGGATCCGCTTGTAAAACAGTATGGCTGTCCGGTATTCCTGCATCCAGGGGACTTTGATCTTGTTGGAAAGAATTCTTCAGAGCATGCGTTTTCCACCCCGCTGCAGTGTACCATTACACCGATGGGATCAGTGATCGATGTTCCTGGATTTCATTTTGAGGTATTGGAAACACCAGGTCATACATTGGGCTCTGTCTGTCTGGTGTGTGAAAATGTCATGTTTTCCGGAGATACACTTTTTGCAGGAAGCATCGGACGGACGGATCTGGCCGATTCTGATCCGAACAAGATGAAAGATTCATTGAAACGGCTATTGGATATGGATGGAGAATATCATGTTCTGCCAGGACATGGCCCATCTACCACTCTGCAGAAAGAAAAGCAGACAAATCCATACCTTAATGGATATTATCGTTTCTGAATGATGGAGAAATTCTCCATCTTTTTTTTATGGATTTTCCTGTTTCCGGTAATAACTATTACAGAGGAGGAGATATGAAAGAAAGACTGATCGAAATTCTCTCAATTGCGGTACGTTATCGCATCAGCGATATTCACTTTGAAATGAAGAAGACAGAAGGAAAGCACATCATGAAAATTGAGATGCGGGTAAATGGCGTTATGGAGCAGCTCCATCCCAAAACCGGAGATGAGAAACTGTTCCATTATCTGGCGTATCGGGCAAACCTGGATGTTTCTGCCGCTTCTCGTCCACAATCGGGAGCCTTTGAAGAGAAGATCAACGGCAGAACACTGTCTCTGCGCTATCACATCATGCCATCAGCCGTCAATATTTCCGGTGTACTCCGTATTCTTGATCACAGCAGCCGTATGACGGTTGCCTCATTGAGTGAGGATCCGCGGGTACATCAGTGGATGAAGCATGTCATGAACCTGCATGATGGCCTTGTTGTGCTTTCCGGTGCAACCGGATCCGGGAAAACTACTTCACTGTACACGATGCTGGAAAGCGTATCCGGAAGAAAAATCGTTACTCTGGAAGACCCGATCGAAGTGTTCCATGAAGGATTCATGCAGGTACAGGTCAACGAGGACAGGCATCTTAGTTATGCTCAGGGAATCCGGGAATTCATGCGCCAGGATCCCGATATCATCATGATCGGCGAAATCCGTGATGAAGAAGCTGCCGCAATGGCAGTACGAAGTGCTCTGACAGGACATCTTGTACTGACTTCCATCCATGCCCAGGACGTGCGGACAGCGCTGTACAGACTGATGGATCTTGGGGTGAAAGAATACCATCTCAAAGATGTAGTCAGAGGGATCTCGTGTCAGAAACTGGTTGACAACAGGAAAGGAGGTCTGACAGGTATTTATGAAATCATGGATGAAAAACAGATCCGCAGTTTCCTTGAACACGGAACACTCCCGGATGACTTCATTTCCCTGCAGCAGGCGGAACAAAACTATGAGGATTCCTTTAAGGTGGAAGCATGGCAGTCACGTCCGATCCTTAACAGAACAGGAATGTGACTTGTTTGTATCATTACTGGACAGTGGTTTTTCCATGAAGGATGCGCTTGTCCTTCTGGATGATACACATATGCATCCATCTGTTGTGCAGTTAATGGAAAACATGGAGGCGGGCAATGATGTTGCCGAATACATGACGGATTTTCTGCCGAAGGATTACCGTTTCTGTTTTTCCGTATTCATTCACTACATGTCATTGCGTAATGCTCTGAAAGCTTCGCGACAGATTGTGACAGAAAAAAAGAAACAGCGTGAACAGATGATCCGTAAGCTTGTTTATCCGATCGGATTGATGGCTGGAATGTGTGTCGGTCTGCTTGTCTTCAATCTGGTTGTATTTCCGTCAATGCTGAAAATGGCGGATGGATTCGGTGTGGATCTTTCTGTGTATGTGATCGTGCAGAAAATCGTTTCAGTTATGGATGTATGTGCTCTGGCAGCTGCAGCACTGATTGTTCCATTTGTTGTGATCTGTATTCATCCATCTAATATCGTATCCACATACCGGTTTCTGATTGACCGTTTTCCGGACAATCTGCTGGTCCAGCAGGCATCGCGTGATTTTGCCTTCTTCTTTGTCTCATGTCTGAAAAACGGGCTGGCGACCAGAGATACGATGCATATCCTGATGGAAATGAAAGGTTATCCGCTTGTCAGTCATATCGCACTGCAGCTGGACTGGTTAATGGAAAAGGGGGAAGGAATGCAGGATGCCATGAAAATCATACGTGTGGAACAGGCACTGCTTCGCTTTTTTTCCACGGCATGTCAGTCTTCCTGTACGCAGGAAATGATGGATGGTTATCTGAAGATGACGGATCTTCGTACGATGAAACGGATCAGCCGTTTTACTGCCACAGTTCAGCTTGTATCCTATGGGGTGGTTGGTGCAGTTGTGATTGCAATCTATCAGGTTCTGATGCTGCCGATGCAGATGCTTGGAACACTTTAGTGTATGGAAAGGAAAAAGT
>JAEDEK010000070.1 GCA_016293365.1 Bulleidia sp.
CCGTGTCTGTTCTTCTGCCAGCGGATAATGGAATCATAGTATTCCTTACGGTTGTTGAAATAACCGAATGTAGGGTGGTCTACACGTTCATGGATTCTCTGCTGGATGTCAGGCAGACAGACAAAGTTCATATCTGCAACCCACATCGGAATGACATCAAAGCCGTCTTTGACTGTAACACCCGCAAAATGGCCTCTGCCTTCTGTCGGCAGATCGACCGCAATGGCATCATGACCATAGCGTTCCGGTAATGTTGTGAAATCATACTTCATACGTTTATTTTCTCCTTTTCCCAAAGTATAGGTAATCTTTTTCAATGTGATCCTGAATATGAATCGTTCTGTGTGTGACAGGGTCTTTGCAGGACAGGCTGTCTGCCCATAAACCCATGTATTTAAAATCTGATGATGGTCTTCCATAGATCGGATCATTGACAATCTGCAGACCATAATGAGACAGGTGAACACGGATCTGATGAGTGCGTCCTGTTTCCAGTCTGCAGCCGATCAGTACATAACCGTTCTTTCTTGCAAGTACATCAAAATGTGTACAGGCATCTTTCCCGTCAGGACTGATGCGGTAACGTCCGGATACATGCCTGTCTCTGCCGATCGGTTTATTACATGTAAAGTGATCCGATACTCTTCCTGTGTCAAAGCAGATTGCCTGATAATGCCGGTAAATCTTCTTTTCGGCAAGCTGTTCATCAAGCCATGGCTGAAAGAAGGAATGCCGCGAATATACAACCAGTCCACATGTATCCTGATCCAGTCGATGAATTGGACGGATGGAACAGCTGATTCCCTGATCCACACATGTTTTTGCTACACGGGCATTCAGACATGTATGATCATCTGCATCCCCATGAATAATGCATCCGGCCGGTTTATGTACAACAAGCAGGAAGGGACTGCTGTAAACCAGCTGTGATGGGGTATCTGAGATTACCCAGTCAATCTGCTCCTGTGAAAGATCAATGGTGACTTCACCCTGCAGCAAATGATCATCATTGCGGATGATTTTTCCTGCACAACGAATGGAACCGTTCATCCTGCATAGGTGTCTCTGCTTTTTTGAAACAGAGAAATATGTAAACAGCTCAGCAAGTGTCATCGGTTTTTCGAGTGTCAGGATCAGCCTGTTTCCTTCCATGCGATATATCATACGACCACCATTATATATGGAAACAGGACGAGAATGAATTTCAAATCACGGAATCCAGAAAGAATCACAAAAACATGCATGAAAACAGTTTCATGATAGAATTACTCGTATGAATAAACAGCGCACATACATTGCCATTGACCTGAAATCCTTTTATGCATCGGTAGAATGCCAGGAAAGAGGACTCAATGCCTTAACCGCAAATCTTGTTGTAGCAGATGAGTCCAGAACAGAAAAGACAATCTGCCTTGCCGTTTCACCTGCTTTAAAACAGATGGGTGTTTCTTCACGGCCACGTTTGTTTGAAGTGGTACAGAAAGTAAATGAAATCAACCGGAAAAGAATGAAGGAAAACAGGTTTGCTGATTTTGAAGGCAGTTCCATTTATGCCGATGAGCTGATGAACAATCCAAGGCTCAAGGTGGAATACGAAGTGGCTCCACCACGGATGGCACTGTATATGGAATACAGTACAAGAATCTATCAGATCTACCTGCAGTATGTCAGTGCACAGGATATCCATGTGTATTCCATTGATGAAGTATTCATTGATGCAACGGATTATCTGAAACTGTATCATGTCAGCGCAGAGACTTTTGCCCGTAGACTGATTCAGGAGGTGCTGCGTAAAACCGGCATCACAGCTACAGCAGGAATTGCACCGAACATGTTTTTGTGCAAGTGTGCGATGGATATCATTGCCAAACGTATTCCGGCAGATGAAAACGGTGTCCGCATTGCTTTGCTGGATGAACAATCATTCAGGAAACAGTTATGGACGCATCGCCCATTGACCGATTTCTGGAGGATTGGCAGAGGTACAGCCGTCAGGCTGGAAAAGGAAGGCATCTATACCATGGGAGATATTGCCAGATGTTCCATCGGTTCCTTTGATGATTATTATAATGAAGATCTGCTTTACAGGATATTTGGAATCAATGCAGAGCTGCTGATTGATCATGCCTGGGGATATGAACCATGTACGATGGCGGACGTCAAGGCTTATAAACCACAGGCTTCTTCCATGGGAATCGGTCAGGTATTGCACATGCCATATACCTTCGATCAGGCTTTGACCATTGTCAAGGAGATGGCAGATGCACTTGCCATGCAGCTGGTAGATCAGCAGAAGATGACAGACTGTGTTTCCTTATATATTGGATACGATATGGAATCGGTTGAAAACGGGACATATACAGGGGAAACCGTCACTGACTTCTATGGTCGACAGATGCCAAAACCTTCCGGTGGATCCATCCGTTTTCCTTTTCTGACTTCATCAAGAGATATGATTGTACATGGGCTGAGGGAAGTCTACCTGAAAAACATCAGCCGTACTTTGAAGATTCGAAGAGTCAACGTGGCTGCACTGGATATCAAAGATGAGGGAAAACAGGATAAGACAATCTATGTCCAGCAGGATCTGTTTTCCTTCATGGATGAAAAGAAACAGGAAAAAAGGGACATGGAACTGCAGTCTGCTGTGGATGAGCTCAGAAAAGAGAAAAAGGCACAGCAGGCAATTCTGGAAATCCAGAAGAAATATGGAAAGAACTCCATCATGAAAGGCATGAACCTCAACGAAGAAGCAACGGGCAGAGAAAGAAATGAGCAGATCGGAGGACACAGATCGTGAGAAGCGTTTCCAAAGGGAGTGAAGATCCACATCGCTATGATGACATGCTGGATCTGCCAAACCACAGATCCGGTACACATCGTCCGTTATCGAAACAGCAGCGTGCAGCGCAGTTTCTGCCGTTTTCCGCTCTTTCCGGATATGAAGATGGAATCGAGGAGAGTCAGAGACTGACAATTCAAAGGAATGTACTGTCTTCGGAACAGAAAGAGGAAATGGATCTGACGATGCAGAAAATACTGGCAATGGATCATCCGGAAGTCACGGTAACGTGGTTTGAAGATGATCTATTCAAAGACGGTGGCCAGTATCATACAAAAACAGGCATTCTGCGCAGAGTGGAACCATCCACAGGCAGACTGATGTTTGCGGATCGAACGGTCATATGGCTTGCCAGTGTGGATGATATCAGAATTGTAAAAGAAGAATACCGCCTAGACTAACGGGCGGTATTCTTTTCGTTGTACGGTAATGGAATCAGGCTGTAAATCCATGATCATATAGGATGGTGGTGTCAGATCTCTGTTACCGCTGATGGACCCGGGATTCAGTAAACGTACGCCGGCATGGATCTGATCACAGTAGATATGTGAATGACCGAAGCATACGATATCACATTCGTTTCTTCGAGCAAAACGGGCCAGGGCATCATAATTGACATTCCTGCCTGAGAAAAAGGCGTGTCCATGTGTGATGACAATTCTGTGACCTTCCAGTTCAATCAGATCCGCAAGAGGATAACGGCTTGGATCATCACAATTGCCTGCTACCTGAATAAATCCTTCCGCATATTCCTTCGGCAGGCATATATCACCACAATGGATGATCAGATCTGCGTCCTGATGCATGTTACGGATGTATCTGAGTGACTCCTTGGAGCCATGGCTGTCTGAAACAATAACGATTTTCATGTTCCATATGATATCATACTTGACAATACTTTAAAAAGATATCAAAATGATATCATAAATAAATCGTTGGAGGTTTTTATGGAAAAACACAGAGAAAAGCAGTGTGTACAGGAAAAGATCATTTCCGGTAAGAAAATCGGTATGCCTGTACTGATCGGTCTGATTGCAGCGCTGATTGGGGCATTTGCTTTGCTGATACTTGGTATCATCAATGATGAAAGTGTATGGATGATTATTGTATCCATCGCATACATGAGCCTTGGCTGGATTCCGTTTATGGGACTTAAGGTAGTCAAACCGCAGGAAGCACTTGTTCTGACATTATTCGGTGATTATTACGGTACACTGATCGGACCTGGTTTCTATTTTGTCAATCCATTCTGCACAGCAGTCAATCCTGCTGCAGAAACACATCTTGGTCAGAGTGGTGATGTCAGTGAAAAGGGCTTATCCTTATCAGCACAGATTTCTGCTGCAGCAGGAACAAAAACAGTCGATAAGAAGATCTCATTGAAGATCATGACATTAAGCAACACAAAGCAGAAGGTCAATGATGTTCTCGGTAACCCGGTTGAAATCAGTGTTGCGGTTACATGGCAGGTAATTGATACCGCAAGAGCAGTATTCAATGTTGATAACTACAAGGAGTATCTGTCTTTACAGTGTGACAGTGCTGTACGTGATATTGTCAGAGTATATCCATATGATGTTTCTGAAAATATTGATACAACCGGTGATGGACATGCGGATGATGGCAGCTTAAGAGGTTCCAGTACGGTTGTGGCGGAAAGAATCCGTCAGAATATTCAGGACCGCGTGGAAGAAGCAGGTATTCAGATTGTGGATGCCCGCATTACATATCTTGCCTCCGCGGTCATTGATGCCCGCAAGATGATCGTAGATGGTGCAGTTGGAATGGTTGAAATGGCTCTGGAAAGACTGAATGAAAACGGCATTGTTGAACTGGATGAAGAACGTAAGGCAGCCATGGTATCCAATCTGCTTGTTGTTCTTTGTGGAAATAAAGATGCTCAACCGGTCGTAAATTCAGGAAGTCTGTATTAAAATACATCCATGACAAAAAAACAGATTCCATTACGATTAAGTGAAAAGCTGTATGATTCCATTGCACAGTGGGCAGAAGATGATTTCCGTTCCGTCAATGGTCAGATTGAATATCTTCTGACAGAGTGTGTCAAACAGAGAAAGAAAAACGGGAAGTACGTCTCTGATACAATTGATGAGGAGCCGGAGTTTGATATCAGGTAGAAGAGGGTCTTCTGCCTGTTTTTGTTTGGAAAGAATCATGTATAATAACGGATGGAAAAGAGGAAAGTTCAAATGAATCAGAAACTGGAATATATTGGTGATCAGCTGAAACAGCTGACATCTCATCCATCTCCTTCCGGCTTTACGAAGCAAGCGGAAGCTTATGTGGTGGAAACATTACAGGGGATGGGATATCACCCATCTCAAAACAGAAAAGGCAATGTGGAATGCACACTTGGTGGAGAAGGAAATCCACTTGTCCTGGCTGCACATCTGGATACACTTGGTGCCATGGTAAGATCCATTAAGGCAAACGGAAGACTGCGTCCGACAACCATCGGCGGTCATCAGTGGACAACTGCAGATGGTGAAAACTGCATGGTGTTTACAAGAGATGGCAGAATGTATACAGGGGTTGTACTCAACAATGAGCCGAGTGCTCATGTTGCGGATAAAAGAAGTGACCGCAATGAAGCGGATATGGAAATTCTTCTGGATGAAAATGTATCCACAAAAGAGGATGTACTGAAACTCGGCATTGAAAACGGTGACTATATAGCGATGGATCCAAGAACTGTCATCACACCATCCGGTTATATCAAATCCAGATTCCTGGATGACAAGCTTTCTGCAGCAATTCTGCTTGGTATCGCAAAATGGGTGAAGGATGAAAACATCACATTAAAACGTAAGGTGACGCTTGTCTTTACGGTGCTGGAAGAAGTCGGTTATGGTGGCAGCAATGTTCCATCCGATACAGTGGATATGATTTCTGTTGATATGGGCTGTGTCGGAGGCGATCTTCTGTGTACAGAAAGAGAAGTATCCATCTGCGCAAAGGATTCCGGCGGTCCATATAACTATGATCTGACCAGTGAACTTGTATCCCTTGCGAAAAAACATGAGATCCGTTATGCCGTAGATGTGTATCCGCATTATGGATCCGATGTGGAAACGACATTACGTGCCGGATATGATATCCGCCATGCTCTGATCGGGCCGGGTGTATATGCATCTCATAACTATGAAAGATCCCATATGGATGGGGTATGGGCAGCTTATACACTGCTTGAAAAATATCTGAGTGCATAAGAAAAACAGACTGCGGTCTGTTTTTCTTCAGATATCAAGGTAATGGTTTGTTTTCACTCAGATAAAGCTCATACCATTCATCATGTTTCAAGGTAATTGTGGATGCCTGGCATAGTTGTTTCAGATGGGCTGGATCTGTTGTTCCTGCGATTGCCTGCATCTTAGCAGGGTGGCGCAGAATCCATGCAGTCGCAATGGCGGATTTGCTGACACCATACAGGTCCGCGTACTTCTGCAATGCTGCATTGAGATCTGGATATTCCGGATGGTCCAGGAACAGACCTTTGACAAAATCAACATTCAGAATGGACCAGCACTGAATCAGGATATCATTGAGTCTGCAGTAATTCAGAATATCACCATCTCTGTTGATGGCATATGCATCGTCCATGTTCACATGGATTCCTGCATCCACCATGCCGGCGTGGGCAAGTGAAAACTGCAGCTGGTTGATGATCATCTTTTCACCGGTATGTTTTTCCAGTAATGCAATCTGATATGGATTCATATTGGATACACCGAAGTATCTGACTTTGCCTGTTTTTTTCAACTCAGCAAACGCTTCCGCAACTTCCTTCAGATCCATGAGTGCATCGGGTCTATGCAATAAAAGAATATCGAGATGATCTGTATGCAGACGGTTCAGGATACCATCTGTGGAAGAGAGGATGTAATCCTTGGAAGCATCATAGCTGATGCCCGGTTTAATGCATGTTTTTGACTGCAGAATCATCTTTTCACGTAAGGATGGTTCCTTTTTCAGTACTTCTCCAAACAGTACCTCACTTCTGCCACCTCCATAGATATCAGCATGATCAAACAGGTTAATACCTTCATCCAAAGCAGTATGAATCAGATCGGATACCTGTGATTCTGATTTTGATGCGATACGCATGCATCCAAGCGCAATTTCGGATACGGACAGGTCCGTATTGTTAACAGGAATGTATTTCATGTCATAATCTCCTTCACTGTCATTATTGTACAGCCTGTTTTGAATCGAATGCGAATATTCCTGAAAAGAAAACAGGAAAACTGATGTCGATTCACTTTGAAAATGGGGAAAACATAACATCTGACATGGAAGGATTCTATCACTGCTCAAAATTCCTGGAATCATTGTGCAACACGATGTATCTACTTGGACTTGAGATGGCAGCAGACTGCATGTAAACAACATGAATCCCTGGAGTGCAGGGGTACGCATACATCGATATGACTGTACAGGTTGAAAAATTGCTGCAGAAAGCAATGACACTTGCGGTAATACTATAGGGTTTTCTTTAACTGTTTACTATATTTTAAGTAACAAACAACAGTTTTTTCTGATGACATCCTTAGATCGGTGGATAATCCATGTTCTGAAATACTGCGGAACAAAGATCAACAGCACAAACCTGAAAAGAAACAGGTGATATCGAGGGTGAATCATGAAAACAAAGGAGGATAACCATGAAAAGAGCATTGCGTATCCTGTTGACAGTCTGTTTTATCTTTATAACACTTTCAGGCTGTAGACAGAAGACTGGTGATTCGGATGAATTAGCAGGACATGAAGCTTTATTGACTTTACCGGCCAAAACCGATATTGAAAAGCTGGCGGATCTGAACGGCTCTGCGGCTGTTCAGGCATATCTGACTGCCCGGACATATCTGGATGATTTTCTGGATTACAATATTGAGAATGGGAATTATGAGGAGTACAGGGTACTGTTGGAAAAGACCATTGTGGCGTATGAAGAAGTAGACATTCTCAGCGAAAGCCTGAAGCAGGTCAGTGATGCATGGATCGAAGAGAAAGGCAATGATGAAAAGCCTGTCGTGACCGGGATGTCGAGTGCAGTTTCCTATATGACCCCATCACCTTTTACGGTATATGCAGCAGGCGAAGATAATCCGGCGGTAGCCTGGGCAAAACAGGGCACAGAGCGTTTTGACAAAGCACCTGCGGGAAAGGGAATTCGAACGCTGGCTGAGCATCTGGGTACGGACTGTAAACGTGCATTTGCACAGTTGAAGCAGGCACAGGATATTCTTGCCGGTGCGGCTTATGAAGATATTGCGAATACCGCCAATAAAGCCTATCAGACTGCTGCAGCGCTGAAAACAGCCGGTACGACTGCAGGCCTGGTCATTGCGGTTGCTGCAGCTCCTGCAACAACGGCTGTCGGTGCTGCCATCTCTACGGATGGTACGGTCATCAGCGGTGTAAACACTGTACTTGAGATCGTCTCTACCGGTGCAGTGCTGGTGACAAATGGCGAAGATAACTGGGTATCCGAAGCATGTGACCGTACGGAAAGCCAGATGGCTCCGATCGGTGCAATATTTTCGGTAGCAGGGGTTGCGACCAATGTGGCGGGCTTTATGAAGACCACGGATGCCATGATCAAGGATGGTGTCAAAGCAGGACAGTCTACAAAGGAAATCCTGAAAACCATCGGCAAGTCAGCTGAAGTGACGGATGACGCCTTTGGTATGATCACATTTACGGCAGGTTCACTTACCGAACTGGTAAATGATCAGTCTGTGCTTGACGGCACCCTAAAAATGGATGAAAACGGAAAAGTACAGTTTGCCCTGATTGATACACTGCTTGGCAGAGATGCCGATAAACAGAAGGATGAGAACATGCCTGAAGTAAAAGAAGTGCTGAAGAAGGCTGGTCTCAATCAGAATGTCATTGAAGAAAGTATGAATGCAGATCCTGCTGCCCTTCCTGTTGGGGATATGATTCCATCAAAGATTCGTGAGAATGTCCGTAAGGCAGCGCCTGTACTGGATCCAGGCAGCCCGGAATTTGATCCTGGGGCTGCAGAAAGCTTTGCCGGATCCATCCAGAATACCGTTGAAAAAATGCAGGCAGGGGAAGAGAATATCACAGAAGAAGAGGAACAGACTTCATCCAATGAAGTATCAGAAGAAAAATGGGTTGAGCCATATGAATACTTCGGTGTCGATAACAGCATAGATCTGCTGCCGAAGCTGAAGGAAAACGGTGTTACAAGACTCGAAGCAGCTCCGATTGTATTTAATGAAAATACAGGAGAAGTCCGCACGCTGTCCAATGCTGAACCTTTTATTCTGAGTATGGTGGATGGTGAGGTATCAACGTTCTCGTCTTCGTTTGATCGTTATTGGGAAGGAGAATTCCTGGAGACCGAAGAATTCACTCTAACCTTTACTGGTGGAAGAGCTGCCTTCAATGCCTGTTACTGGTCCATAGACGGTATAAATGACACGACATATGCCAGTGGATACAAAGATCACGAGGAGCTTGATGACGGCATCCTGTATAAAGATAATCTTAGAATCATTCCTGAACAATTCCACAGGTATATCATTATGGACGTAAGGATCGGGGACTTCCTTGGACTTGAAGTCAAGCGGGTATTACTGAAATAATACAGACACCTTTGAACGGTCATGATGAATGATATTCA
>JAEDEK010000003.1 GCA_016293365.1 Bulleidia sp.
TCCGGGTAAGTTGATGCGAATGATCCTCAGATCATTCTCTTCAAGCCTGGCAATTTATTGCTGGGTAGTTGACAAGTATCAAATGCATCAGGAAAACCTGCTTTCACTTCTATCTGTCGGTACTCTGTTCAGTGGTATCGCTGATCAGATTGTGGAAGCCTGCTTTCTGTTTTTTCTTTATTCACATTCTGATTACAGGAGTATAATAACAGGTGGAGAATTAGCTCAGCGGGAGAGCAACCGCTTCACGTGCGGTGGGTCATCGGTTCGATCCCGATATTCTCCACTTCATGATGCCCTCGATGGGCTTTTTTCAATGATCTGGAATAACTCTACGACTCGTTTGTATCCATACTGTCATAAGTGTGTATGATAAGAATGGAGGTAGTCATATGAATCAGAAACAGATTGGTAAATTCATATCAGCAATGCGCAGGAAGAAGGGGATGACACAGGTTCAGCTTGCCCAGCTTCTGCATGTCAGTGATCGAGCCATCAGCAAATGGGAAAATGGAAGGGGATTACCGGATCCATCCAACATGATGATGCTGGCACAGGCTCTTGGCATTACAGTAAATGAACTGTTAGCAGCAGGTGTCATTAATGATGATATGGAATTCAGAAAGAAGGCCGAAGAAAACATTCTATCGGTGATGGTTTCAACACCGGCGATGGAAACAATGAAACTGATCAGTCTTCTTGTGATGATTACATGTATCATTCCGGTTGTTTATATCTCAGCATATGGATTTTCAACTTCCGGATGGATCATTGGATTCAGTGGACTAACAGTTGTGATTCTTTCAGCTTTTCAGTATTACCTGATCCGCAGATCCATGCCAAAACAGAAACTGGTGCAGAACATATTCATCCAACTGACTGATGCAACGCAGATACCCGTCAGCATTCTGAAACAGGCAGGAAAATTTGATCAGTATGGATCACATGGGTATCGAGGTTTTTCATCCAGATCCTGTGCAGAAATCAAAGAACTGATCGTTACAAACTGTGATATTGCAGAAGAAAATGTTGAAGTATTCCTATCGCCAGCAAGATGGAATCATAGTGATATCACACATACTGAGCAATAAACAGAAAACTGACACATCTGAATAATATGGTATGTGTGGATGAAAAAGAAAAGAATCCTTTTAAAAGGATTCAGGCAAGAATGAGTTCAAGAAGGAAGACTGTAATGCAGCAGGCAGAAGCCACTGCAGGCAGTCCTTTTTCTTTCCATGCAAGAACACTTCCGACAAGTAAAGCGGCCAGACCTGAGAAGATATTGTCTGTTGCAAGCATGATGGCAGGAAATGTCATGACTGCCAGAGTTGCATATGGCACATAATACAGGAAGGAGCGGATGAATGTATTTGTGATCGGTTTACGGATCAGGGTTAATGGAAGTACTCTGATGATATAGGATACAATTCCTGAAACAAGGATATAGATCCAGATATTGCCTTTCATGCCTGTTCCTCCTTTACCGGTTTTACGATTGCCGCAATGGATGCAATGATCACAGTCAGAATAATGATTCTGTTACCGGAAGAAATGGATGAAAACCATGGAGTGATTTCCAGAATCCAGCTGGAAAGAAAGCCGGCAACCACAACAGTCATGACAGCCATATCCTTTCTGGCTGGTGGAATGATGATCGCAAGAAACATTCCATACAGGGCAACAGATAAAGCAGATACGATTCTTGCAGGGAGGACATTACCCATTAATATGCCAAAAGATGTACCGATACACCATGGTAAAGCACTTGCTGCAATGGCACCATAGCCATAATACGGGCTTGTATATAATGGACGGTTGATTTCAATGCCGAAGATTTCATCTGTTACACCATAGCCGATCGCCAGACGATGGGCAGTGGAAGTGGATGGGTGAATATGCTGTGACAGGGAACAGCTCATCAGAAGATATCTGGCATTGGCAACCAGAGTCATCATTGCCATCTGCAGGTATGTTCCATTGGAAAGGATGACCTGTGTACCGGCGTATTCGCCTGCACTTGCCAGATTGAACAGGCTCATGAAAAATCCCTGTAATGCGGTAAGACCCGCATTTTTCATGGCAATGCCAAGAGCAAAAGATACCGCAAAGTAGCCAAGACCGATCGGTATGCCATCCTTGAATCCTTCTTTGAATTCAACAGTCGATATCTTTTCTGCCATAGCTGTTCCTCCTGTTTTTCATATGCGTAATAAAAAGGATAAAAACATTCCACTCTTTTTGCAAGTACCAGTTACGTGATAGAATGGCTGTTGTATGAAAAAGACTGTAAGAATATTGGATACGTTACTGTTGCTGATAACAGGCTGTGTTTTTCTGTTTGGTGTATATGTTTCTATGGTACAGGAAGATGGAATACTGAATTATTCTGTATTGGCAACGATGGAATGTATCCTGATGATGTATGGGGGAATCTTCTGCCTGATTTCCTTTCTTTACCAGAGAAAAAGAAAAACAGGTGTCTGTATTCCTGTATTGCGCTGCTCGGTTTTTCTGAGCGTTACGGCATGGTGCCTGTATGGCCTGATTTTTCTGAAAGGGCATTATGGACTGTATCCATCTTCACTTCAGGAAGGGGTGAAAGTGTTTCGGATCGGCACGCTTTGTCTGCTGGTGGAGTGGCTGCTCAGTGAGAAAGGTCATTTCTGGAAACAGTTTACATGGTCAGGCATGATCCTGTTTATCATCTACTGGATCGTTGCTCTTGCAGCAGGTGCAGCAGGACATGGAATCGGCCTGAACGGTCATGTCTATCCGTATCCGTTTCTGGATGTGGATATGCTTGGATGGCAGATTGTCATTCCCATTGTCATCCTTGTACTGTCTGAACTGTGGGTTTATGACAGACTTTGGATCTTTGCGGATCAGATGTTAAGAAGATGGGAGAAGAAGCATGAACGGAAAATATGAACTTGTGATATTTGATATGGATGGAACAATCCTGTACACATTGGATGATATCTGTGATGGTGTCAATGCATCCCTTTCAAAGCACGGGCTTCCTGTCCGGACGAAAGATGAAATCAGGCGTCATATCGGCAATGGAATCCGCCATGAAATCGAAAGCAGTGTACCTGAAGGCACGAAGGAATCGATGATCGATGCGGTATTCCATGATTTCCATGCCTGGTATGAAATTCACTGCAATGATCGTACCCGTCCATACGATGGAATCGTGGAACTTCTGGAAGATCTGAAACAGGCTGGAATCCACTGTGCTGTTGTATCCAACAAAGCGGATTACGCAGTAAAGGCATTGAATGAGATTTATTTTAAAGGACTTCTGGAAGCAGGAGTAGGAGAAAAAGATGGGATTGCCCGTAAGCCTGCACCGGATGAAGTGGATGAGGTTCTGCGCCTTCTCAATATGGAAAGAAACAGAGCTGTCTATATCGGAGACAGTGAAGTCGATATTGAAACAGCTGCTAATGCAGGAATGGACTGTATCGGGGTGTCATGGGGATATCGTGATCGAAAATGGCTGCAGGAATGCGGTGCGGAAGTCATTGTGGATGATGTCAGTCAGCTCAGACAGCTGCTTCTTGGTGAATCACTCTAACTGTTATTATACCAGTTATAAATGACATAAAACAGACTGTTTTTCCCTGGATTCTGCAGTATAGTAAAGGCAGAAAGAAGCTACTTCTGAAGGGAAGACCTCAGATGTTCAGGCAGTCAGATACTGCCGAAGATGGAATTCAGACATCAGCGGTGATCCAGCATGCGTACAGTATACACGGGGTACGCTGACGAGGGACGCAAAAAGGTGTCGGAAAAGAAGGAAGATCCTGCATGAATTGCGGGATCTTTCGTTTTTGGAGTATAATGTGAAAGTGCATCCACATTTTTTTGTGATGCCTGAAAGAGTGTTTTATGAATCAGAATATCAGAAAAATCACGGATGGAGCCATGATGGCTGCGATTGTCGGCGTTGTACTGATAATCAACAGACAGATGGCGGGACTCCTTCAGGATCTTCTTCTGTTTGTATTCCCGTTACCGATGGTATTCTATGCCGCAAAATATGGAATGAAACAGAGTACAGTACTGTACGCTGCTGTTGTATTTCTGTCTTTTATCCTGTCTACACCGCAGACGATGTTCTATGTCGCTTCGGAAATGCTGATCGGTCTATTTTACGGATCGGGCATCCATGAGAAGAAACCGACAGGGAGGATCATACTTGTTACAGTCGTACTTTCTGTGATCGTGACAATGATCACCATGATTGTGGCAGCGGAATTCTTCGGGTATGATGTAGCTGGAGAACTTGATATGTATATGCAGGCGGTTGATCAGGCTATGACTTCAACCGGCATGACACTGGCTGTAAGTGATGTGAAGTCTTTCCTGATGAACATCATGATTGTCAGTACTCTGTTAACAGGAGTGATGCAGGGATTCATAACCCATTTCCTGTCCAGAGTGATGCTGAAAAGACTTCGGATCTATATGGAGCCGATAAAGCCGCTGATTGAATATTTTCCACCAAAGTGGAGTGGTTATATCGGTATTGCATGTGTTGTGATGTATGGTGCATCTGTGTACAGACCACTTGAAAACGTCTGGGCAAATAATGTCATGCAGGCAACAGGTGTTACAGGTATGCTGTATCTTGCCTTCTTCGGCTATGTGGCACTGACATTTATCCTTCGATACATGGTCGGTATGCCAAAGGGTATTACAGTTGTAGTCAGTATGCTGTTATTCATGATGATGTCACTGCCGATGGCGATTTTGGGATTTCTGTATATTACAACCGATTATCATAGACTTGTGATCCATGGGGGTTTGAATGTGAAAGGAGGAAACGGTGATGCGTAAAAGAATCAGCATTATCAGACGAAATGTCATACTGGCAATTATCGGTCAGATTCTGCTTGTAAGTGCTGCTGGTATGTTTCTGAAGATGGAAGTACTTCTCCCATCTTTGATCATTGTGATGGAAAGCGTCATTGCGGTTCTTCTGTTTGACCGTTTTGATACCATTACGGAGGAATCTTCCAGCGGTGTGCGTGGAATTCTTGGAACAGCAGCCGTTGAAGCCTATCAGATTGGTGGGGTAGGTATGCTGATCTATGATGATTCCTATGAAGTGACATGGATGAGTGAGCTGTTCCGTCTGCGGTCACTGGACAAGGTGGGAGAACGCCTTCTGACATGGATTCCGGAAGCGGACGATCTTGTCAGCGGAAAAACAGACCGCGTACGGGTACAGCTGGATGAAAGAATCTATGAAATTACCCGTAAGGAAGACGCACCGATGCTGTTTTTCAAGGATGTGACGGAACTTTCCAATCTTTCCAGAGCGTATGTGGAGGAAAAGACGGTTCTTGGAATTGCCAGCTTTGATAACTACGAAGAATCCACACAGTATGAAGATGACGCGGATGCAGCTGCGATATCCGCTGCTGTGCGTACACCATTGATTGAATACTGTACATCCCATCATATTCTGGCAAGAAGAATGGGAGAATCCCGTTACCTGCTTCTGTGCAATGAAAAAGAACTCAATGAACTGATCGCAGACAGGTTTTCTGTGCTGGCAAAAGTAAGAAGAGCGGCATCCCGTATGGATGTATCCATTTCTCTTTCTCTGGCCCTGGCACATGGTACAACGGATTTCAATGAACTTGATGATATGGCACAGAATCTGCTGGATCTTGCGGAAACGCGTGGTGGCGACCAGGTTGCCATGCAGAAAGCCGGGGAGGATGTAAAATACTTCGGTGGTTCCTCGGAAGCGGCAGAAAAAAGAAGCCGTGTACGTGTCAGAGTCATGGCACATGCTCTGAAGGATCTGATTGAAAGATCTTCCAATGTCATCATTGCAGGACATAAGATGGCGGACTTCGACTGTATCGGTTCGGCAATCGGACTTGCAAGAGTTGCGCAGGCACTGAATAAGGAAGTGTATGTCATCGCAACTACCGGCGGCATTGAAGAAAAGCTGAAAGGTGCAATGGAGCTGCATAAGGAAAAACTAAGGAAGGAAGTCAGACTTGTCAGTGAAAGTGAAGCACTGAATCATCTGACAGGAAATACACTTGTGATCATGACTGACCATCATTCCGTCCGTCAGTCCAATGGCGCACGTGTTCTTGAAGGAGCGAAGAAGATCGCTGTTGTCGATCATCACCGCAGAAGCACCGATATGGGTGTCAAGCCGGTTCTTGTCTATATTGAAGCGGGTGCATCATCGACCTGTGAACTGGTTACGGAAATGATTCCATATCTGTCCAACCGTGTGGATCTGTCTGAAGTGGATGGAGATCTGATGCTGACGGGTATGATCGTGGATACACAGAACTTCCGTGTCCGTACCGGTAGCCGTACGTATGAAGCGGCAAGCGCACTGCGTGAATACGGTGCTGATCCACAGAGATGCTATGGCTATCTGAAAGATACATTTGAAGAATTTGCCCTGAAGACATCCGTAGCAACAAGAGCGCAGAAACTGGATCATGGTGTTGTTATTGCACCTGTTACAGATAAAGGAATGACAAGATCACTGATGTCTCAGGTGGCTGACAGCCTGCTTGGTGTGCAGGGAGTTGAAGCGGCGTTTGTCATCGCAAAGGATGAAAACGGACTGACATGTATTTCTGCACGTTCGGCAGGTAAAATCAACGTACAGGTCATCTGTGAAAAAATGGGTGGTGGTGGTCATATGACAGCTGCAGCCATGCAAAGAGCAAAAACAAATATTCAGGATGTCAGGGAAGAACTGATACAGACGTTGGAACAGTACTGGAAAGAGGAGAATGACAATGAGAGTGATACTGAAGAGTGATGTAAAGAAAGTCGGAAAGAAAGGTGAAGTAGTTGAAGTGTCTGATGGATACGGCAGAAACTTCCTGATCGCAAAAGGTCTTGCGGTGCCGGAAACAAAACACAGCATGGAGATTCTTTCTGAACAGAAGGCGGAAGAGGCAGCAGAAGAAGCAAAGCGTGAAGCAGAAGCAAGAGAACTCGCCGCAAAGATGGAGAAGATGATTCTTAACTTTACAGTCAAGACAGGTGTGGAAGGCAGAGTGTTCGGTTCTGTTTCCACAAAGCAGATTACCGAAGCCCTGGCAAAACAGGGTGTTCGCATTGATAAAAGAAAGATTCTGGATACGGCACCGATTCAGACACTGGGTATTACCAATGTCAGAATCGAACTGCATAAGAATGTCATCGGAACAATCCGTGTCAAACTGTTCGGGAGTGAAAAATAATGCCTAGACAGATGCCATCCGCACCGGAAGCGGAAGCCAGCCTGCTTGGCACAATGATGGTCTACCACGATGCCGCCCGCACCGCGATGGAGGAAGGTATCAGTGAGGATGACTTTTATACAGATGCCAACCGCAGGATCTTCAATGCGATGGTATCTCTTTATAACCAGGGCAGTCCGATCGATATGACGACTGTCTATACAAGACTGCAGGATATGAATCTGCTGGAACAGGCAGGAGGGATTGAGTATCTGACACGTATTTCGGATGCGGCTGTAACAAGTGCCAATACGAAAAGCTATGTGAAGATGATTCATAACAAATCCATTACCCGCCAGATGATTACGGCTGCTGAATCCATCGTCAATGACGGATTTGAAGGTGGTGAAGACATCGATGCATATCTTGATGCGAGTGAAAAAGCAATTCTGGATGTTTCCCGTAACCGCAAAGCCGGTGAATTCAAGACACCGCAGGAGCTTGTCAGTTCCGTATTGGAAAACATCCGTCAGATGAGTGAAAACCACTCGGAGATTACCGGATTGAAAACCGGGTTCCGAGAACTGGATAATACGATTCATGGTCTTCAAAGAGGCGATATGATCGTTGTGGCAGCACGACCTTCCATGGGTAAGACGGCTGTTTCGCTGAACCTGGCGCTGAATGTAGCTTTGTACAACAAACCGGGTGCAGTTGCGATTTTCTCTTTGGAAATGGCAGCTGAACAGCTGGAAACACGACTTCTTGGTGCCCGCAGCCATGTTCATCTTGAATTTCTGAAAACCGGCCGTCTGAGTAATGATCAGTGGAATGCGGTCAATGAGGCAGCAAGTGATCTGGCACAGTCGGAAATCTATATTGACGATACGCCGGGAATCAAAATGTCGGAGATCTTTTCCAAATGCAGAAGACTGCAGGCGGACAGAGGTCTGAACCTGGTGCTGATTGACTATATTCAGCTGATCAGCGGAAGCGGTGGGAAAAGCTCGGAAAGCAGACAGCAGGAAGTGTCAGAAATTTCACGTAACCTCAAGGCACTTGCTCGTGAACTCAAGGTACCAGTCATTGCACTGTCACAGCTTTCCCGTACCGTTGAGCAAAGAGAAAACAAGAGGCCGATGCTTTCAGACCTGCGTGAATCCGGTGCGATTGAACAGGATGCCGATATTGTCATGATGCTGTATCGTGAATCCTATTATGATGAAGCAGCGAAGGAAGAAGCAGATAAAACCGGATCTGAAAGACTTGAAATCAATATTGCCAAACATAGAAATGGTGCAGTCAGAAAGGTGTATCTTGCTTTTGAAGCACCAACCAATGCCCTGTATAACATACAGGTCAACGATCAGAATGGATAAACCAGGAGGATATACAGGATGGGAAAACGAATACTGACACTTGCGGCCTGCCTTGTTATCAGCGTACTGATTGTCATCGGTGTCCCGATCCTGATGAACGAGTTTGATGGTGCGGCAGTTGACAGAGGTGTGACACAGACAACCGGACTTTTTGAACAGCAGGTTGTCTATGTCAATCCGAAAGAAAAGACGATATCACGTCTGTATGCCGATGGTGAACTGGTCGGCATTGTAAGGGATGTCAACGCTCTGAAAGCACATATGAAGGAACTGTATCACAGCACATATGAAAAGGATTATCCTGATTCCTCCCTCGGTCTTGGCAGAAATGTCTATATCATGGAGGAACTGAGCTGTTTTGAGTATGAAGACAGAGATGATGAGATCATCGCCTGGCTGGATGAACGTAATGCCTATTCTCTGGAAGCGGTGGAAATCACATTTTCTGATGGTGAAAACATAACCGGTCATATGTATGTACTGGATAAGGATCTGTACCTGGATGCATTAAACGAGTACCTGTCTCTGTTTATTTCCAAAGATGCGATGGCAGAAATTTCTCGTGGAAATGTTCTTTCCTCAACAACAACTTTTGGCACAAAGGAAACGGGTGTTTCCATTGCACAGACAATTTCTACCAATGACTGTTTTGCACCGATTGAAGAAATCTGCACAACAAAGGAGCAGATTCTGGAATACCTGAAATACGGCAGTGATACGGAAAAGGAATATTACACCGTTGAAAAATTTGATACGGTTGCCGGTGTAGGCTCTAAAAATCATGGTCTTTCCGCAACGCAGGTCATGATGATCAACAGTGATCAGATCACATCCGTGGATCAGGTTCTTCCGGAAGGAATGAAACTGTGTGTGACCTACTTTGAATCACCGATTGATGTAACGGTATACCGACAGACACTGCGCAGTGAAACGGTATTCTTTCAGACAACGTACACGACCGATGAAACCATGCTGGAAGGAGAAAGTGAAGTAAGGCAGAGCGGCAGCAACGGACAGAGAAATGCTCTGTATTCGGAAAAATGGATCAATGGTGTCCTTGTTTCGGGTAAACTGGAATCCTATAACCAGACAAAAGCACCTGTGAATGAGGTTGTTGTTCAGGGAACAAAGCAGCAGCCTGGCGTAGGAACAGGTAATTATGTCTATCCGGTTGCCAATCCGGGAATCTCCTGTGTATGGGGCTGTTACTATGGTCATAAGGCCAATGACTTTGTCGACGAATATAACCGCTGGGGAGATGTATATGCTACGGATAACGGTGTTGTCATCACAAATACATATGATTCCATCTCCGGCTGGTATGTCAAAATCGATCACCAGAACGGATATGTATCCTACTATGGTCATATGATTCAGCAGTCTGATCTGCCAGTTGGTTCTGTGGTGGAAAAAGGGCAGGTGATCGGGCACATTGGTATGACCGGTCTTGCGACAGGGCCTCATGTTCATTTCTATGTGGCATATCAGGGAAAAGAGCTGGATGTCTGTAACGAACTGAACGGTTTCCCGTCGTGTGAAGGGCTGGTGCGCGGATGAGATTTGCACTGTTATGTTCCGGTTCCAAAGGGAACAGCTTCTATATCGAAAATGATGGGACGAAAGTTCTGATTGACTGTGGAGGAACAAAAAAATATCTGTCAGGTGCACTGGAGAAACTGCATGTCTCAGTGGATGACCTGGATGGACTTGTGATTACACATGATCACAGTGATCATATATCACAGATTCGTTACTTTCGGGATATTCCAGTATATTCTCCGGTATCACTGCCGGACATGGAAACGTTTGAAGTCAGACCGAAACAGAAATTCACAATCGGTTCACTGATATTCACGCCGGTACCACTTTCTCATGATGCATACCATACAACGGGTTACATCATTGAAAACGGGCAGGAAAAACTGGTTTATATTACTGATACAGGATATCTTCCATCCCGTTATCAGTCATTGCTTCAGGGGGCGGACTATTATGTCATGGAGTGCAACCATGATGTGGGAATGCTGATGCGTACAAGCCGTCCACAGTACCTGAAACAGAGAATCTGCTCAGATGAAGGACATTTGAATAACGAAGACTGTGCGGAAGCACTGGCTCATTATATTGACCAGAATACGAAGCTGGTCGTTCTGGCACATATTTCTCAACAGGCAAATACACGTCAGAAAGCCCTGGAGTCTGTTGTGAAACGGCTGCAGGAAGAAAAAGACCGTTGCCGCAGAGATCTTCTGATCTGCGCAGCGGGACAGTTTGAAATGATTCTGAAAGGAGAAGACAATGAAAAAATGGATCCCGGTACTGTTTGCTGCCCTGTTCATCTGGAATGTCGGACTGACGATCACGCTTGTTTCTGATAATGTTTCATCCTCTTCTTCCATCACTGTGGATGTATCCGATGATGTCAATGCCAGAAAGTATCTGACCGAAGTTACATCCATTGTTGATTCTGCAAGAGCCAGTCTGGTCAGAATCGATGCATATACAGAAGATCGGGCTGTAAGTGGAAACGGCGTTATCTATTCAAATGTCGACAATATTGTCTACATCTTTACTCCTTACAATCTGGTGCATGGAGCATCCTATCAGACAGTGACATTCGACTCAGGCGTAACAATCGATGGATATCTGATTGGAGAAGACTTTACAAGCGGTCTTGCCCTGCTTGCCTGCTATCCACCGTTTTCCGTCAGGACAATGACACTTGGAAACAGTGATGCGGTTGTAGATGGACAGTATGTTGCGGCTGTATCAGCCAGAAGACAGGAAAGTGCCGCAGTCATATCCTCCTTTGGGATCGTTTCTTCCTCAGGGATGTACCGCACTTCGATTCTGTCCCGTATATATACGGATATGCTGGCAGTGGATTTTTCCATCACGGAAGATATGTATGGCGGCGCGTTGATGAATATCAAGGGAGAGATTGTCGGCATTCTGGTATCTTCTCCGTTTCAGTCAATCACAGGATGCGGATATGCGTTAAGCATCAATGAAGCAAAACTGGTGTATGATCAGCTGCTGTATAAAGGTTCCGTAACAAGAGGAAATCCGGGTATCGTCTATCGTGAGGTTTCCTACATGGAATCCTACGAGAAGAATCAGCTGGATATTCCTCTGGATCAGAACACAGGCATGCTTATCACACATGTGTGGGATGAAGGGGCTGCGCAGCATACCCTTAAGGCGGGCGATGTCATCCTGAGCGCAGATGGAGAGAGCCTTACTACCGCTCAGGTATTCCGCAGAGTTCTGTATTCGCATAATCCGGGAGATACGGTGGATCTTGTGTTCCTTTCTGATGGGGAACAGCATTCCATCTCACTGATGTTAAAATGATACGGATTGCTGCTGTCGGAAGAATCAAGGAAAAATGGATGCGGGAGGGAATTGCGGATTACCTGAAGCGCATTCAACCATATGAAAAAACGGAAATCATCGAAGTGGAGGATGAAAAGGCTCCGGAATCCAACTCCGATGCGGAAAATGAAAAGGTAAAAACGACAGAAGGGTCAAAGCTTCTGAAACAGATTCGGGATACAGATTATGTTGTTCTTCTCGATCTTGCCGGAAAGGAAATGGATTCCGTTTCTCTTTCGAAACATATTGAATCGGTACATACAAGAGGATATAACAGGATTGTCTTTGTGATCGGCGGATCGCTTGGCGTCAGCCGTGAACTGATCGCACGAGCGGATTTCAGATGGAAACTGTCAGTCAATACATTTCCACATCAGCTTTGCAGGATTATCGTTCTGGAACAGATTTATCGTGCATTCCGTATTCTGCATCATGAACCATATCATAAATAGGATCTGCGGATCCTTTTTTCTTGGATTTATGGATGCGGAACTGTTTCCCTTTTTGAAAGTTTCATGAAATCCATGTTTGTGAAAATATGTAAATTATGCATAAATAATAGGCTGATTCCGTGAATCTTGTTAAAAAGTGACAATGTAACCGCTTGTAACATTTATCTTGTTGGTTTAAAATGAATCATGTAAACAAATCAGGAGGATAGATCACAATGAAGCAGATCTCAGTTACAGTTATTGACCCAGTAGGATTACACGCACGTCCAGCTACTGTTGCAGTTAATGCAGCATCCAAGTTCAAGTGTGAAGTAAAGGTTGCTTACAAGGGCCGTACAGTAAATATGAAGTCCATCATGGGTGTTATGTCTTTAGGTATCCCTACACAGTCTGAAATTACAGTTTCCTGTGAAGGTGAAGACGAAGAAGTCGCTGTAAAGACAATCGAAGATGTACTTCGCACACAGAAAGTAATTGCTTAAGTTTGATTCTTTCACGGAAGGAAGAGCTGTGTGCTCTTCCTTTTTTTCCAAAACAGGTATAGAAAAGAGGATAATTGAAATGTACCAGGATGATTACAGAAGATGGCTCGATCACGATCTTGAAGATGTTGATCTGAAAACAGAACTCATGAAGATCAGTGGCGACGACGATGCGATCAAGGAAAGATTCGCAGTGGCACTGAAGTTTGGTACCGCAGGATTACGTGGTACACTTGGTGCAGGTACAAACAGAATGAACATCTGGGTTGTTCGTCAGGCAACACAGGGTGTTGCTGACTGGGTTAAGACACAGGGTGGCACACAGACTGTTGCAATTGCATACGACTCCCGTCTGAAGGGATGGAATTTTGCAAGAGACGCAGCAGGTGTGTTGGCTGCTAACGGCATTCACGTACGTATCTATGATGAACTGATGCCGGTTCCTGCATTAAGTTTTGCAACAAGATATTACAACTGTAATGCAGGTATCATGGTAACAGCTTCCCATAACCCTGCACAGTACAACGGTTACAAGGCATATGGACCGGATGGATGCCAGATGACAGATGATGCAGCTGCAGTTGTATATGCCTCCATTCAGAATACGGATGTTCTGACTGGTGCAAAGTATATGAGCTTTGCGGAAGGTGTCAACAGCGGCATGATTGAATTTGTCGGTGATGACTGTAAGGCAGCTCTGTATGAAGCAATCGAAGCACGTCAGGTAAGACCTGGCTTATGTGCTACAGCCGGACTGAAGCTTGTCTACTCTCCATTGAACGGAACAGGTCTTGTTCCTGTCACAAAGGTTCTCAAGGACATCGGTATCGATGATATTACAATTGTACCGGAACAGGAATATCCAAACGGATACTTCACAACATGTTCCTATCCGAACCCTGAAATCTATGCAGCTATGGAAAAGGGTGTTGAACTGGCAAAGGAAACAGGCGCAGATCTGATGCTGGCAACTGACCCGGATGCAGACAGAGTCGGTATCGCCATGAAGTGTCCGGATGGAAGCTATGAGCTTGTCAGCGGTAATGAAATGGGTGTTCTGTTATTGGACTACATCTGTGCAGGACGTATTGAAAAGGGTACAATGCCTGCAAACCCTGTTGCGGTAGAATCCATTGTTTCCACACCTCTTGCAGAAAAGGTAGCCGAACACTATGGTGTCGAACTCCGTCATACTCTGACAGGATTCAAGTGGATCGGTGATCAGATTGCCAAGCTGGAAGCTGCAGGTGAAGTTGACCGCTTCATCTTCGGTTTCGAAGAAAGCTATGGTTATCTGGCTGGACCATATGTACGTGATAAGGACGCCGTCATCGGTTCCATGCTGATCTGCGAAATGGCTGCCTACTACAGATCCATCGGCTCTTCCATCAAGCAGAGACTCGAAGAAATCTATGCAGAATATGGCAGATATCTCAATAAGGTAGACTCCTATGAATTCCCAGGTCTTTCCGGTATGGATAAGATGGCAGGTATCATGGCTTCCTTAAGAGCAGATGCACCAAAGGAATTTGCAGGTAAGGCAGTTGTCAAGGTTACTGACTACCAGGATACAGAGGCTACAGGTCTGCCAAAGGCAGATGTCCTCCGTTATGATCTGGAAGATGGTGCAGTTGTTATCGTCAGACCTTCCGGTACAGAACCGAAGATCAAGACATACTTCACAACAAAGGGTGCAGACCTGGCAGAAGCACAGGCTGAAAAGGATGCCCTGACAGAAGCAATCAAGCCTTTGTTTGCTTAAGATTTCCTTTATAGACACAGTCGGCATTGGCTGTGTCTTTTCATTTTTTGATCAGTTTTTATACTTTGTATAATTTTTGGAAGACAGCTGTTTGTGGAGTTGGTATTGTCTGTTAAAATGGAACAACAAAAAATGGAGGGGAAGATCATGGATGACAGACAACGACTGAATGCATTTCATCAGGGACAGTGTATCGATGCATATCGCCTGTTTGGTGCACATTTCTGCGTGGAAAATCGTCGGAAAGGAGTACGCTTTACGGTTTATGCACCTCATGCGGTTCATGTCTGGCTGGCAGGCAGTTTCACTGACTGGGACCTGCGTAAGATCGAAATGCACAGGATGGAAGACAGCAGTGTCTGGCAGGTGTTCGTGCCGGATCTTGCGGAATGGGAGAGTTACCGTTATCTGATTGAGGATTTCCGGGGAAATATTCTGTATAAATCTGATCCATATGCCTTCTACAGTGAAACAAGACCATCCTCAGCCTCCAAACTGTTTGATATTGATCAGCTCAACTGGACAGATCTATGGTGGATGCGCGAACGGAACGAAAATTTTGAAAGTCCGATGAACATCTATGAAGTGTATGCCGGTGGATGGAAGAAAAACGGGAAGTACTTCTATACATATCCGGATCTGGAACGGGAATTGATTCCGTATGTTAAAGATATGGGATTTACACATATTGAACTGATGCCGCTCAACGAATATCCATTTGACGGTTCCTGGGGATATCAGGCAAGCGGGTATTATTCGCTGACATCACGTTATGGCAATCCGAAGGAATTTGCTTCCTTTGTCAATGCATGTCACAATGCCGGAATCGGTGTCATCATGGATATTGTTCCGGTGCATTTTGTCAAGGATTCATTCGGTCTGCGCTTTTTTGACGGCATGCCGCTGTATGAATATGCAGACCGTGAAAATCAGGAAAGCCAGTGGGATACCATGAATTTCAATCTATGGAATGAAGAAGTGAGATGTTTCCTGATGAGTGCAGCTGCATTCTGGCTTGATGTCTATCATATTGATGGATTACGTGTGGATGCAGTGGCCAATCTGATTTACTGGGGAGGAAACAGAGACAGGGGACAGAATGAAGGTGCTTTGAATTTTATCAAACGCATGAATTATCTGCTGAAAACTTCTTTTCCGGGTATCATGATGATTGCGGAAGATTCCAGCGATTTCCCGAAGGTGACAGCATCCACATTGGATGGCGGACTTGGCTTTGATTACAAGTGGGATCTTGGCTGGATGAATGATACACTGAAATACTATGCAACAGATACGTTTTTCAGACATTTCGATCATCACAAGATCACATTCTCCATGGCTTATTTCCATTCAGAACGTTTCCTTCTGCCGCTTTCGCACGATGAGAATGTACATGGTAAGAAAACCATCATTGATCGTATGTGGGGAACATATGAGCAGAAGTTTTCACAGGTCAGAAATCTGTATGCCTATATGTTTGCTCATCCTGGCAAGAAACTGAACTTCATGGGAAATGAACTGGCAATGATCCGTGAGTTCGACGAAAAGAAGGAGCTGGACTGGTTTTTACTGAAATATCCGATCCATGATGCCTTCCATCATTTCTTCAAGGATCTGAATCATATCTATCTTTCTCATCCATGCCTGTATGAAAAGGATTATAAGGGATTTGAAGGATTTCAGTGGTTAGATGCAGATAACTGGAAGGACAGTATCTATATATTTTATCGCCATGATGAAAAGGAGTGCATCGTGTGCGTTATGAATTGTCGGGAAATTTGCTATGAAAATTATGAAATTTCCGTCCCATTTTCCGGAAAATATGAAGAAATTCTCAATACAGAAGACACAAAATACGCAGGATGTGGTATTGTAAACAGCGGGACTGTCGAATCCTCACGCAGAGAGGGCGTAGACAGACTCACGATACAGATCGCTCCATGGAGTGCAATGTATCTGCGAGTTTCAAAATAAATGAGAAAAAAGGGGTAAGAAAATGTTTAAGAATAAGTCTGAATTCAAACGCGAGTACACCCGTCGCCTTGTTGAGGCGTATGGCTGTGCGGTTGAAGAAACTCATCCAACCGAGAAGTATATGGTTCTGGGCAACATGGTACGTGACTACGCTTCCATCAACTGGAAGGACACAAAGGCTGCCGTTAAATATTTCAACGCAAAACAGGTTTACTATTTTTCCATCGAATTTCTGCTTGGTAAGATGCTGACAAGCAACCTCAAAAATCTTGGCATCTATGATATGGTTGTGGAAGGTCTCAAGGATCTTGACATCAACTATGAAGAAATTGCAAAGCTGGAACTGGATCCAGGTCTTGGAAACGGTGGTCTTGGCAGACTTGCAGCATGCTTCATGGATTCTGGCGCATCCCTGAACTATGCTCTTAACGGAAACTGCATCCGTTACCGTTCCGGCCTTTTCGAACAGCGTATTAACGATGCTGGTGAACAGGTAGAAATTCCTGACTTCTGGATGCGGTATGGTAACCCATGGGAAATCCGTAAGCCAAAGCATGCAGTAGAAGTCAAGTTCTACGGTCATATTGACACATATTATGATAATAACGGTGACATGCACTTCAACCATGTCGATGCGACAAAGGTTATGGCTGTTCCATATGATATGCCATTAATCGGTGCAGACACTACAATGACAAACACACTCCGCTTATGGAGTGCTGAACCGGCTGAATATCCATCCTACATGAATGAAAGAGACTATCTGAACCTTGTAGATGATATCTGCCTCAAGCTGTATCCGGATGATTCCACAGAAAAGGGTAAGTACCAGAGACTGATGCAGGAATATTTCTTTGTATCTGCAGGTATTCACTCCATTATCGAATCTCATAAGAAGACATACGGTACACTGGACAACCTTGGTGAAAAGGTTGCCATTCAGATGAATGATACACATCCTGTTCTTGCAATTCCGGAACTGATGAGAGTTCTGATGGACGATAACGGTTATTCCTGGGATCGTGCATGGGCAATCACAAAGGAAACAATGGCATATACAAACCACACAGTCATGAGTGAAGCTCTTGAAAAGTGGCCTGTCAGCTATGTATCTAATCTGCTGCCAAGACTGATGATGATCATCGAAGAAATCGACAGACGTGTCGTCAGAGAAGTTGCTTCAAGAAACAACAACGATCATGGACTTGTGGAAAGAGTACGCGTCATCCAGGGTGGTCAGGTTCACATGGCATTACTTGCAATTCATGGTTCTCATGCGATCAACGGTGTAGCCAAGATCCATTCTGAAATCCTGAAGGACGATCTGTTCAATGATTTCTATCGTATGGATCCGGAAATGTTCCAGAACAAGACAAACGGTATTACACCAAGAAGATGGATGCTCCACTGCAACCCACAGCTCAAAAACATGCTCGATGAGCTGATCGGTACAGAATACCAGTCTGATTACAAACACTTTGCAGATCTGATGAAGTATGTGGATGATCCGGCTGTTCAGGAAAGATTCCTTGCAGTCAAGCAGGAAAGAAAGAATATTCTCGCTGCATATATCAAGGATCTGACAGGTATTGAAGTTGACCCATATTCCATTTTCGATACACAGGCAAAGCGTCTGCACGCCTATAAGCGTCAGCTGCTGAATATTCTGCATGTTATCTACAGATATCAGAGAATCAAGTCTGATCCAAACTACAGAATGGTTCCGCATACATATCTGTTTGGTGCAAAGGCTGCAGGCAGCTATGTATTTGCCAAGAAGGTCATCAAGCTGATCAACTGTGTTGCAAAGGTTATCAACAATGACCCGGATGTCAAGGGTATGATCAAGGTTGTATTCCTGCCGAACTACTGTGTGTCCATGTCTGAAATTCTTGTACCTGGTACAGATATCTCTGAACAGATTTCCACTGCAGGTAAGGAAGCTTCCGGTACAGGTAACATGAAGTTCATGATGAACGGTGCAATTACACTTGGAACACTGGATGGTGCCAACGTTGAAATCGATGAACTCGTCGGCAGAGACAATGATGTCATCTTCGGTCATACAGTAGAAGAACTCAATGATCTGAAGTATCACTACAACTACAGAGACTATGTCAACAACGACTGGAGAATCAACAATGTTCTGCAGACACTGACAAACGGCATGTGGAATGGTGATCCAAATGAATTCAGACTCATTCTAAATGAACTTACAACAAAGAATGACGAATTCTTCGTTCTGGCTGACTTTGCTGCATATATCGATGCACAGGAAAGAATTGAACAGCTGTATCAGGATCGTTCCAGATGGGCAAGAATGTGCCTTGTTAACATCGCACAGTCCGGCTACTTCTCTTCTGACCGTACAATTGATGAGTATGCGAAGGAAATCTGGGGCCTTGAACCATTGAAATTCTGAGTAATTTGTGGCACTCTATGATATAAGAGTGCCTTTTTTAATAAGCTTAGGGGGAGAAAACATTATGCCTGCAATGCGTGCATATCTGGATGATTTTGGAAGTATTACGATATGGATGGAAAAAAACTTCTATGGCGGGAAGAGTGACAGCTTTTTCCTTGTCGCAGAAGATGGCTATATGAAGGAACTGGTTGTCAAAAAACTGGTGGAACACGATACACGTGTCAAATATGAGATGACCTGTCCAAGTGATCTGCCGTTTGGCAAAGACTATAAAGTCAGGGAAATACATGGTCTGACGGTACCGCTTGAAATCCGTATGATTGTCAAGCGTCCGGAATTCAACCGTCTTTTTGAATATAAAGGAAATGACCTTGGTGCAACCTATACACCAAAGCATACCGATTTTGCCTTATGGGCGCCAACAGCTGTGTCTGTCACAATTCAGATCACGCTGTCCGGCAAAAAATATACATTCCCGATGGAACGCTCAGAACGAGGGGTATGGCGTCTTTCCATCAAAGGAAATCTTCGTCATGCACTGTATGTATACTTTGTGGAAAGAAACGGCCAGGTTGTCCGTACCATTGACCCATATGGTTTAAGCTCGGATGGGAATGCATATCACAGTGCAGTTATCGATCTGACCCAGCTGGATGCTGTAGAAAAGGTAAAGCCGGCAACGGAATCCTGCTGTGGCGTGGATGCAGTGATTTATGAAGCAAGTGTACGAGATATGACATCATTGCCATCTTCCAATACTAAGGGACATGGCACGTTCAGTGCACTTTGTGAAACCGGTACATCGTATGATGGTATTCCGACCGGATTTGATCATCTGTGCTCACTCGGCATTACACATGTACAGCTGATGCCTGTCCTTGATTTTGCAACAGTGGATGAATATCATCCTTCCAGGAATTACAACTGGGGTTATGATCCGGCGCAGTATATTACCCTGGATGGCAGCTATTCTTCTGATCCGAAAGATCCATATGCAAGAATGATTGAGTTCAGACGTCTTGTGTCCAAATTCCATGCCCATGACATCCGAGTCAATCTTGATGTAGTCTATAACCATATGTATGATGTGGATTCTTCTCCTTTCCACAGGGTTCTTCCATATTATTATTTCCGTTATACCGATAACGGTAACCTTTCCAATGGAAGCTATTGTGGCAATGATTTTGCTTCCGATACATCGATGGGAAGAAGATATCTGATTCATGCGATTGAAACATTGATGAAGATCTATGATGTGGATGGTTTCCGATTTGATCTGATGGGTGTTCTCGATGTGGAAACGATGAATCTGATCCTCAAAAAGGCACGTTCCATCAAAAAGGATGCGATGATCTATGGAGAAGGTTGGGATCTTCCAACTTCTTTGGATTTCAGGCGCAAAGCAATGATTGTCAATCAGGATCTGATGCCGCATATCGGTCACTTCAATGATTTCTTCCGTGATGTCACAAAGGGAAAGACATCAGATGATGGTAAATATGACCGTGGCTATCTGACCGGGGATATCGGCATGAGTTTCTCCATCTTAAGTGCACTTGCAGGAAGTGTCATGACAACACCACTGTTCAAGCGCTTTGAAGAACCGGATCAGTCCATTAATGGAGCTGAAACACATGACAATCTGACGGTATGGGATAAGATGCACTACTGCTGCAGCAATGATACAAGAGAAGTGCGTTATCAGAAGATGAAAATGATCATTCTCTCCATGTTTGTTTCTCAAGGTATTCCTTTCCTGCATGAAGGCATTGAATTCTGTGGAACAAAGAAAGATAATCCGAATTCCTATAACTCACCGGATCATATCAACGGCATGGACTGGCAAAGAGCAAGATTCAACCGTCATATGATTGAATATACAAGAAAGTGCATTGCTTTAAGAAAAAAATATCCGGAATTCCGTTTGCACACAAGCAAGGAAATTTATGCACAGGTACTGTTGTCTCATCGTGATGATGGAACTGTATCCTATACAATTCAGGCAGCGGATCCAACATGCGGATATAAGAAAGTGCTTGTACTGATCAATCCGATGGACAGAGAATTCAATTATTCCTGTGAAGAAGGATGGCAGCTTATCTTTGATACCGATGGCAACAGCCATGATGAATATCTGCGTAACATGCATCTTCCGGCAAGAAGCATGCTTGTATTCAGACAGAGCTGAGCATGAAAGATATTCATTCAGAAGGTTTTGGATGAATATCAGAAACAGAATCGTAAATTACCCCTTTTTCAGCACTTGTATGTGTTGAGAAAGGTTTTTTTTTGAGAATATCGTTATAATGTAAGCGCAAACATCATGATGAGTCATACTCGATAATAAAAATGACAGAAACATACATATATGTACATTACAACAGCTGAAGAAAGAGGTCAGAAATGAAGAAGGTGTTACTCGAATATAATTATGCCTGAATATGTGAGTTTCAGGCATAGAAAGGAGCAGTTTATGAAAAACTGCTGATTACCCGTTTACCAATGTGTCGTAAAACCCCTGGCTTTGGCTGTGGGAGTGTCAAATTCAGTTTAGAGGTAAACAATCATTCTATTTCACAATTGTTGTTAAAGAAGGAGGTCATTATGTTAGTGAAACGAAATAACAGACACTGTCTGATGAATGCAGTGTGTATCATTTTCATGATTTTATCTTTTGTGCTTGCAGGATGTTCTGCACCTGAAAAAATGACTGTGGAAAAGCTGAAAGAAGTGGCTCCGGTAAGCAGTTACGAAAAGGTTTCGGAAATGAAGACGATTCAGCTGGATAAAATAATCACCGGCGAAGATATATATGCGGTTACCATTGAGGATGCTGTGTGTTATTTCTTTGGCGAGGATCCAGGCATTCTGATTTTACCGGATGAAAACAGAGATCAGATTCTGTCATATTTTGTCGGGAAGGATAAAATAGAAGAGATCAATACGAGGTTTGAGGAATTTGTAAATGATGAATCCATTGGATTTTATGATTATGTCTACGGAAATTATCATGTTCAGTTTTTCAGGGACGAAAACCAGAAACCATACATCCAGGTAACTTTTCCATAATCATCTATGATCATACAGTCACCACACAACAAGTGCGGTGACTTTTGTTATAATGGGATTGTTGATAAGGAGACACATTATATGCGGATACAACAAAAGATCATGACTGCAGTCCTGTCTGCTTTTCTGGTATGTCCATTGACAGCTGTGCCTGTCGTGGCGGAAGATCAGGATTTTGATACATTTCTGAATGAATGCTTTGTATCGATGATGGAAGAAGATTATCTGACGGTACATTATTCTTTAAAAGATCCAGAAGCTTATGGTGTGACTGTACCAGAGCCATCTTTGGGTGAGATTTCATGGGATGATTATGCAGAAGATGAAGAGAAAGCACGAAAGATGCTGGATGATCTCCATACATATGACAGGGAATCCTTAAGCGATGAGATGAAGAATGAATACGATTCTCTTGAAGCAGAACTTGAAAGACAGGTGATGCTGAATATGTATCCATACTTTGACTTTGCTTTCTATGCATCAGGTGGTGTACTGGATGCCATTCAGACAAATCTTTCTGAATTCCAGTTCTATCAGGAAAGTGATTTTGAAGATTATCTGGAAGTTGTTGCGGATGTGGATGACTATCTGGATGACTGTATGGAACTGACGGAAAAACAGGCAGAAGCCGGTTATTTCCTGAGTGAAGGACAGCTCAATGAAACCTTGGATGTGATTGATGCTTTTCTGGAAAAAACGGATGATAATGCGCTGATCATCAGCTTTAATGATGCTGTAGATGCATATGAAGGACTGGATGAAGCAGGTTCGCAGTCACTGAAGGACAGAAATGCACAGCTGATCGGGGAAGAAGTCATTCCTGCCTATCAGAAGGTATCATCATTCCTGCAGAATCTTTCCGGCAGCCGCAATGGCGGGGATGCTGTGTGTGATCTTGAAAACGGTAAAGAATACTATGCAGCCCTGGCTGTGACAAAGACAGGTAAGGATGCAGATGTACAGAGCCTTCTGGATACGTGCAACAGCTTTTTCAAACGTGCCATGCAGGATTATCTTGCAGTGATTCAGAAAGAAGACTATTCCTTTATGTATGAGACCATTGAAATGGAATCTGCTGAGGAAATACTGGATTACCTGCATGAACAGATGAAAGATATTCCCGAAATGCCTGAAACACAATGGCGCGTCAGTTATCTGGATCCAAGTATCGCTTCGGATTCCATCAATGCATACTATGTGATTCCACCTGTGGATGATCGCAGCAGTAATGTCATGAAGATCAATGGCGATAATGTATATGATACTAACAGTCTGTATGAAACACTTGCACATGAAGGTTTCCCAGGTCATATGTATCAGAATGTCACTTATTATGAAGACGCCCATAGTGTGATGCGTTATCTGACTTCTCCGATCGGTTATACCGAAGGATGGGCAATGTATGCAGAAATGCTGGGTTGGAGCTGGTCACCGTTATCTGATGATGCCAATACATTCTTTGCTTTGTCTACTGCCATTAACTATGTACTTGATGCAGCTGTGGATCTTGGTGTCAATGGTCTTGGGTGGAGCATTGAAGATGTGGAAAAATACCTGGACCAGCAGGGGTTCAATTCATCCATTGCAGAAGCTCTGTACGAGTTTGTTACACTTCAGCCTGGTGTGATTCTTCCGTATGGTTATGGACTGGCAGAAATGATGAATCTTCGCTATGAGGCACAGGATGTATTAAAGGATGATTTCAAAGCGGAAGACTACCACGAAGTGATTCTGAAAGGTGGTGCCAGACCGTTTGAAAAGGTTGAAGCGGATGTTCATACATGGCTGTATGGGACAGATGCACCTGCGCCTGTAAAAGAAAAAAATGTTATTTCACCTGTGATGATGGCAGTGCTTGGTGGTGTGGCAATACTTGCTGTAGTGATGATTGTTGTGATGATCAATAGACGGAGGAAAAAGAAACATGGAGCATAATGACTGGTGGCCATGGCTGCAACAGGAGTGGCAACAGCCATATTTCAGACAGCTTTCTGCCTTTGTACATGAGCAGTATGAAAAACATGAAGTGTACCCGCCAAAACATCTTGTCTTTTCAGTTTTTGAAAGCTGTACATATAAAGATATCAGTGTTGTGATTCTGGGACAGGACCCATACCATGAACCAGGTCAGGCACATGGCATGTGTTTTTCGGTATGCCCAGGTGTTATGACTCCTCCTTCCTTGCGGAATATTTATCTGGAGCTGCAGCAGGAACTTGGATGCAGGATTCCCAATAACGGATATCTGATGCCATGGGCAAAACAGGGGGTATTTCTTCTCAATGCTGTGATGACAGTGGAAAGAGGAAAGGCAAACAGCCATGCGAATAAAGGATGGGAAACCTTTACAGATCATGTCATCGCCCATATCAACGAAAAGAAAGAACCGGTTGTATTTCTGTTGTGGGGCAGAAATGCGCGTGCAAAGGCAGGCATGATCGATCGCAGCCGACATCTTGTACTGGAATGTGCACACCCTTCCCCATTGAGTGCCTATCATGGATTCTTTGGATGCAATCACTTTATTCAGGCGAATGATTTTCTCAAAGCACATGGCAGAAAAGAAATTGACTGGCAGATACAGGATCTGTTATGAGTGAAATCAGATTTGATGAAAACTGGGTCATGAGAAGAAGAAATCCCAATCATGGCTTAGAGCCGATCAGACAGGTACTTGCCCGTCATGGCAATCCGCAGAATGATCTGAAGTTTATTCACGTGGCAGGGACAAACGGGAAAGGATCTGTGTGCTGTTATATCAGGGATGTACTTATGGCGCATGGCTATCGTACAGGGATGTTCACATCACCTCATCTGATCCACCATTTTGATCGGATTACCATTGATGGCAAATGGATTACCAAGGATGAGTATCAGCATATTCTTGATGCATGCATCGACGATATTATCGAGCTGAATCTTGGTATGTTTGAGATCGCATTGCTCATTGCCCTGCTTCATTTCAAAAAGCAGAAAACAGATTATGTCGTCTTGGAGTGTGGACTGGGAGGAAGGCTTGATAATACCAATGTCATTCCTTCCCCTGTAATCAGTGTGATCACGACAATCGGTTCTGATCATGCCGCATTACTGGGAAACAGAGTGCAGCAGGTGGCATTTGAAAAAGCAGGCATCATCCGGGAACATGTACCGGTATGTGTTGGACTTGTTTCAAGGAAGGCAAGGGGTGTGATTGCTTCTGTGGCCAATCGAAAACATGCACCGATTACATTCATGAAACAGGTTCAGGTAACCGGGCAGAATGCATTTAAGTATGATCATGATGTTTATGAACTTTCATCTGCTGCTTTCTATCAGAAAGAAAATGCACTGCTGGCATTGCGGGTTCTGAAATCCATTGGGATTGATATTCATGATGACGCAACGAAACAAGCACTCCATGAAAGCAGCTGGAAAGGCAGATTTGAAAAAGTCGGTACACACCCGGCTATCTATCTGGATGGTGCTCATAACAAAGAAGGAATTGAGGCGCTTGTCAGAAACTATAGTGGTCTGAACAGGCCTGTTATTACGGTGTTTTCAGCATTGAAGGACAAGCCGGGAAGATGGATGGCTTCAAAGCTGTCACAGGTCAGTGATGAACTGATTATCACAAGTATTAATAACGGAAGATTTGATTCCATGGATTCACTTTCCATAGATGGTGCAGTCATGGTTGCTGATGAGAATCAGGCGGTGGATCAGGCAGTAAAACTGGCAGGTGAAAACGGAACGGTTGTCATCTGCGGTTCTCTGTATTTTATTTCAGATATTCGGAAACGATGGAAAACAGGACAGGATTGACGTGTTGTTCAATCCTGTTTTCATGTGTTTTCTCAGAAAATGTGTAAACGCTATCATTTTTTCACACAATTAACGTAATTCTTGTGAAAAACGATGCTATAATTTAGTCAGCTTAAATAAATGAATCATGGAGGCATATCATAATGAGAGCAAACAACATGGCAGCAATGATACTCGCAGGCGGAAGAGGTAGCCGTCTTCACGACTTAACGAAGAAAGTTGCTAAGCCAGCCGTTCATTTTGGCGGCAAGTATCGTATTATCGATTTCCCATTAAGTAACTGTGCAAACTCCGGCATTTCCAATGTTGGTGTTTTGACACAGTACGAATCCGTTCTTCTGAACGCTTATGTTGCTAAGGACCAGTTCTGGGGTCTTGATACAAATGACGGCGGTGTCTATGTTCTTACACCTCGTGAAAGAGACCAGAAGGGTCTTGATGTTTATCGTGGTACAGCTGATGCGATTACTCAGAACATTGACTTCCTGGATGAAATCAATCCGGAATATGTTCTGATTCTTTCCGGTGACCACATCTACAAGATGAACTATGAAAAGATGCTGGCTTATCACCAGATGAAGAATGCCGATGCGACAATCGCAGTACTGCAGGTTCCATTAAAGGAAGCATCCAGATTCGGTATCATGAATTGTGATGAAAACGACATGATCTACGAATTTGAAGAAAAGCCGGCACAGCCAAAGTCAAATCTAGCATCCATGGGTATCTACATCTTCTCCTACAAGACATTGAGAAAGTATCTTGTTGCGGATGATAAGAATCCGGATTCCAATCACGACTTCGGTAAGGACATCATTCCAGCATATCTGAATGATGGACGTACATTGGCAGCTTACAGATTCAAGGGTTACTGGAAGGATGTAGGAACTGTTGATTCTCTGTGGGAATCCAACATGGATCTGCTTAAGCCAGGTAACGAACTGGATCTTGGCGATACTTCCTGGAAGATCTATACAGAGGATGTCAATGCATTACCTCAGTATATCGGCGAAGAAGCTGTTGTTGAAAACGCATATATCACACAGGGTGCAGTCATCATGGGCGAAGTCAGAAACTCTGTCATCGGTACAGGATGCGAAGTCGGAAGAGGAGCAAAGGTCATCGATTCCGTCATTCAGCCAGGTGCTAAGATTGGTGAAGGTGCAAAGGTTACACGCTGCATCGTCGCAGACAATGTAGAAGTTGCACCAGGTGCAGTCTATGGAAGTGCTGACAGCGAGTCCATTGAACTTGTTGCCAAGAAGTATGCGGAATAAAGGAGTCGAATAACATGAGAGCATTAGGTATTATCAATTTTGAAAACAGTAATGTGAATATCGGTGGTCTGGATGATTACCGTCCTGCACCGGCGATTGCCTTCCTTGGCAGATATCGTATTATCGACTTTATCCTTTCCAACTACACAAATTCCGGAATTGATAATGTTCAGGTTTACTGCAAGGAAAAGCCAAGAAATTTGATTGAACACCTTGGATCCGGTTCCCACTACAACATCAACTCCAAGCGTGGCAAGCTGAGAATTCTCTATGGTGAAAAGAGCTTCTCCTCTCCTGTATATAACCACGATGTAGCTAACTACATGCTGAATATGCAGTACATTGAGGAAGACACGAACCCATATGTCATCATCGCACCAAGCTACTTCATCTACAGTCTGGATTTCTCCACTGTATTACAGACACATATTGAATCCCACGCAGACATTACAGCTCTTTATACAAGCACAAATGATGCAAAGGTTCAGTTCCTTGGTTGTGACACATTGGAAATGGATAAGGAAAAGAAGGTTACAGGCTTTGGTACAAACCGTGGAAAGAAAAAAGCAAATACAATTTCCATGGAAGCTTACGTCATGACAAAGAAGCTGTTCATCGACCTTGTCAAGAAGGCTGCTGAAACATCTTCTCTGTACTGGCTGAAGGATATCATCGCAGATTCTGTTGAAGAACTCGATATCCGTGGCTATCAGGTAAGAGGTTATGTTGCATGCGTCAACTCCGCTTCTGAATATTTCCGGATCAATATGGAACTCAGAGATCGCAATGTTGCCAAGGGTCTGTTCAAGCCAGGATGGCCAGTCTACACACAGACAAACGACTCAGCTCCAACAACATATGCAGCAGGTTCCTGCGTCAAGGGTAGTGTTGTAGCGAATGGCTGTGCAATTGAAGGTGAAGTTACAGACTCCGTCATCAGCCGTAACGTAACAGTCCGTAAGGGAGCAATCGTTAAGGATTCCATTATTCTTCCAGGCGCTTATATCGGTGAAAATGTCAAGCTTGATCACGTTATCGTCGACAAGTATGCAATCATCCACCATGTCAAGGCTCTGACAGGTACAGATGAAGAACCGGTATACGTCAAGAGAAGAGACCGTATCTAAGGGGTATAAATACATGGGAAGATCAATTTTATTCGTCGCCAGTGAAGCTCTGCCTTTTGTCAAGACAGGTGGTCTGGCTGACGTAGCAGGTGCTTTACCAAAGGCTCTTGCCGCAAGAGGCCATGATGTCAGAGTCGTTGTTCCTCTGTATTCCAAGGTCATTGAAAAGCACTATGACAAGCTGGAAAGAATCGGAACCATTCAGGTGCATTCCGGATGGATCGATCAGCCGGCTACATATTACACAGCAACTGTTGATGGTGTAGTATATTACTTCATCGAACATCAGTTCTATTTCGAAAGACCGGCACTGTATGGCTATGAAGATGATGGCGAACGCTTCGCTTTCTTCCAGCGTGCAGTTCTGGATATGATCTATTTTATTAACTGGTGGCCGAATATCATCCACTCCAATGACTGGCAGTGCGGTATGATTCCATTAATGTGCCATGCATGTTATGCAAGCGACTACCGTTATCAGATGATCAAGCATGTTTACACAATTCATAACCTTGCATTCCAGGGTAACTTCGGTGTTGATATGCTGCCAAGCTGTCTTGGTCTGCCATACATCTACTTCGATGATGGTTCCATCCGTTTCGATACAGGTATCTCCTTCATGAAGGCAGGTCTTGTCTATGCGGATAAGATCACAACAGTATCTCCAACATATGCAAACGAAATTCTGACAGCATCCTATGGTGAAAGAATGGATCAGGTTCTGCGTTATCGTAAGGGAGATCTGTGGGGTATCGTTAACGGTATTGATACTGTTGAATGGGATCCTAAGACAGATAAGAGACTGGTTGCCAACTATGATATCAATGACTGGAAGGAAGGAAAGGCAAAGAACAAGGAAGCTCTGCAGAAGGAACTTGGCCTTGAAGTATGCCCTGACAAGCCTCTGATCGGTCTTGTATCCCGTCTGACAAACCAGAAAGGTGTTTACATGATCACAGACCGTATCCGTGAAATCATGGGTATGGATGTACAGTTTGCAGTACTTGGTTCCGGTGAAGACAATGCTGAAAATGCATTCAAGTGGATGGAAAATGAATATAAAGGAAAGGCAGTATTCTACTGTGGCTATAACGAAGATCTGGCACATAGAATCTATGCTTCTTCTGACATTTTCCTGATGCCGTCTCTGTATGAACCATGCGGAATCGGACAGCTGAATGCGATGCGTTACGGTACACTGCCGCTGGTACGTGAAACTGGTGGTCTGAAGGATACAGTACAGCCATATAACCAGTACACCGGCGAAGGCAACGGCTTCAGTTTCTGGGCTGCCAACGCAGATGACATGGTTTATACAATCCGTTGGGCTGTTGAACAGTACTATCACAACAAAGCAGGTTGGGAAGGACTTGTCAACACTGCCATGAATACAGATGTCAGTTGGGAAAAGAGTGCTGCTGTCTATGAGCAGCTCTACTATCAGCTGTGCAACTGGTAATTCTGTTGTAATTGCAGGGTCACCTAGATGGGTGACCTTTTGTAAAAGATCCGATACAGGTGCCTGCAGTTGAACCCGACTGTCAGGCGTGAAATACATCGCATGATCAGATAGAAATTGATGTAATCGATTACATTGCAAACGGGCAGAATGGAAAAGAAAAAATACATGAAAACAGATTATTTTTGCCTGTGAAAACTTTGTCATGAATTATGTTGGGTGTTATAATTACGTTGGCTAAATAAGGAGGCTATTGAAATAATGTCTAAGATTACTGTTAAAGACCTGGACGTCAGAGGCAAGCATGTCATTGTACGTGTAGACTTCAACGTTCCTCACAAGGGAAATGTCATCACAGATGATAACCGTGTCAGAGCGGCTCTCCCTACAATCAACTACTTAACTGAAAATGGAGCAAAGGTTCTTCTGCTTTCTCACCTTGGTAAGGTAAAGACAGAAGAAGACAAGGCAAAGAACGATATGTCCATCGTTGCTGATTGCCTGGCAAAGCTGCAGAGTGCACCTGTAACATTCGTCAATGCTACAAGAGGTGCTGAACTTGAAGCAGCTGTTGCTGCTCAGGAAGATGGTTCCATCGTTCTGATGCAGAACACACGTTATGAAAAGGGTGAATCCAAGAACGATCCTGAACTGGGCAAGTACTGGGCTTCCCTGGGTGACCTGTTTGTTGAAGATGCATTCGGTTCCGTACACAGAGCGCATGCTTCTACAGTAGGTATCCCAAGCAACCTTCCTGAAGGATGCGCAGCAGTAGGTTTCCTTGTTGAAAAGGAACTGAATGTACTTGGTGGTGCATTAAATGATCCAAAGAGACCATTTGTTGCAATTCTTGGTGGTGCTAAGGTTTCTGACAAGATCGGTGTTATCGAAAACCTGCTGAAGATTGCTGACAAGGTCATCATTGGTGGTGGTATGTCTTATACATTCTCCGCAGCTGAAGGTGGCAAGATCGGTGATTCTCTGCTTGAAGCAGATAAGATTGATCTGGCGAAGGAATTCATGGCTAAGGGCGCAGGCAAGCTGTTCCTGCCTGTAGATACAGTTGAAGCAAACGCATTCGACAACGCTACAGAAATCAGAACAGTCAAGGCTGGTGCAGTTGATGATGGTTTCCAGGGTCTGGATATCGGTCCTGAATCTGTTGAACTGTTCAAGAAGGAACTCGAAGGTGCAAAGACAGTATTCTGGAACGGACCAATGGGTGTATTTGAAAAGCCTGAATATGCAAAGGGAACAGTAGCTGTATGTGAAGCAATTGCCAACCTTGAAGGTGCAACAACAATCATCGGTGGTGGTGACTCTGCTTCCGCTGCTAAGAACCTTGGCTTTGCTGATAAGTTCTCCCACATCTCCACAGGTGGCGGTGCATCTCTTGAATTCATGGAAGGAAAGGAATTACCGGGTGTAGCAATCATTCCGGAAAAATAAGAATCTTATGACAAGAAGACCAATTATTTTCGGTAACTGGAAAATGAACAAGACTCCAGCTGAAGCAAAGGCATTCTTTGACGGCATGGCTGGATATGTTACAGGCGAAGAAGCAGCTGAATACGGTGTCGGCGTACCTTTCGTTGATCTGGATGTAGCTGTTAAGAACGCTGGTGCATTAAGCGTCGGTGCAGAAAACTGTAACGAACTGGATTCCGGTGCATATACAGGTGAAGTCTCCGTACCAATGCTCAAGGAAATTGGTATCACATACTGCATCATCGGACATTCCGAAAGAAGAACATACTATAATGAAACATCTGCTCATTGTGCTGCAAAAGCAAAGAGACTGTTTGCTTCCGATATCACACCAATTCTGTGTATTGGTGAAACAGAAGCTGAATATGATGCAGGTAAGACAGAAGAAGTTGTCAGAACTCAGCTGAAGGAATCTCTGGAAGGCCTCACAGCTGAAGAAGTAGGTAAGATCGTTCTTGCTTATGAACCAATCTGGGCAATCGGTACAGGTAAGTCTGCAGATGTCAACACAGCTGAAGCATGCTGCAAGCTGTGCCGTGATACAGTACGTGAACTGTATGGCGATGAAGCTGCTGAATCCGTACGTGTACAGTATGGTGGATCTGTAAAGCCAACAAATATCAAGGAATATATGGCTTGTGCAGACATCGACGGTGCTCTGATCGGTGGCGCATCCCTGAAGGTTGACTCCTTCAAGGAACTGGTTGACGCTACAAAGTAAGGTTTCAAAGAGAAAGCTCTTGAAATAAATTAAGGTTATCAATAGGAGGAAAACAAAGATGCCTAATTTCGTAGATCCAATTGCTGAAGTTCATGCTCGTGAAGTCATCGACTCCCGTGGCAATCCTACAGTAGAATGTGAAGTTACAACAGAATCCGGTGCATGGGGACGTGCAATCGTTCCATCCGGTGCTTCTACAGGTGAAAGAGAAGCTCTCGAACTCAGAGACGGCGACAAGAACCGTTTCGATGGTAAGGGTACATTAAAGGCTGTTGCTAACGTAAACGAAAAGATCGCTCCAAAGGTTCTCGGTCTGAACGTATTCGATCAGGCAGCTGTCGATAAGGCTATGCTTGACCTGGATGGTACACCATTCAAGTCCAACCTCGGTGCAAACGCTACTCTGGCTGTTTCTCTGGCTACAGCACGTGCTGCTGCTGACTCCTGTGGTCTGCCACTGTACAAGTACATTGGTGGTGCAAATGCAAAGGTTCTGCCAGTTCCAATGATGAACGTCCTCAATGGTGGTTCCCATGCTGACTCCACAGTTGACTGCCAGGAATACATGATCATGCCTGTTGGTGCTACTTCCATTCATGAAGCAGTACGTATGGGTGCTCAGACATTCCATGCTCTGAAGAAGGTTCTGAAGAAGTATGGTTATGACACAGGTGTAGGTGACGAAGGCGGATATGCTCCATCTTCTCTGGCTAACGGTTCCGGACCACTGGAAGAACTCAAGAATGAAGGCCCTCTGGCTCTGATTGCTGAAGCTGTTCAGGCTGCAGGCTTCGAACTTGGTAAGGACATCGCATTTGCTATGGACCTGGCTGCTTCTGAATTCTACAACCCAGAAACAGGTATGTATGAACTGTCCAAGTCCGGACAGGGCAACCTGACATCTGACCAGATGATCGACATGATCGAAGACTGGACCAACAAGTATCCTCTGATCTCTGTAGAAGATGGTCTTGCTGAAAATGACTGGGATGGCTGGAAGAAGCTGACAGACCGTCTGGGCGACAAGATTCAGCTGGTTGGTGACGACCTGTTCGTTACAAACACAACTTATGTCAAGAAGGGTATCGAACTTGGCGTAGCTAATGCTGTTCTGATCAAGGTTAACCAGATTGGTACACTGACAGAAACTCTCGATGCAATCGAAATGGCTAAGGAAGCTAAGTACACAGCAGTTGTTTCCCACCGTTCCGGTGAATCTGAAGACAGCACAATCGCTGACCTGGTAGTTGGTGTCAATGCTGGCCAGATCAAGACTGGTTCCATGAGCCGTACAGACCGTATTGCTAAGTACAACCAGTTAATGAGAATTGAAGAAGAACTCGGTGACGTTGCTGAATTCCGTGGAAGAAAGGGCTTCTACAACGTAAAGGCTCTGTCCGCAGCTGAATAATTCAACTGGATCTCACAAATGAAGCAGAATACTTCGGTATTCTGCTTTTTTATGTTATATTCAGCATATGAAGATGAATCAATTACTGATGAAAACATGCATTGCAGGCATGCTCCTTGCAGGATGTACAACAACAGATCAGCCAGGTATGGAACAGAAGGATCCGTTAAAAGTTTATAAAAATCTGCCGGAAGAAAACAGATACCAATTACTGGAAGATGATAGTCTGAAAGCAAAGGTCGAAAATGGTACTGGAATCATTGTCATGGCACAGAAAAATGAAGATGATAGTCCATATGCCGTTTATGCCGTACATGATCTGCTGGAAACATATGACATGAGTGCCGGTTATTATGAAGTGGTCAATGAAAAGGATCCATCTATTGTATCTCTTGTGAAAAACAACCTTTCAGGCGGAACTTTTTATGTGGATGATGATGTATCCTGCCCGCTTGTGCTGTTTGTACAGAAGGGTGAGATCGTCAATCTGTTTGATGATGATTATTTTGAGGATCATCCTTCCTATGCAGTACCACAGCTTCAGAAGGCAATGGAATCCATGCAGTTATATTTAGAGGATCAGAAGGTGGATGCCTGTGATGAGGGGTGTCAGTTGGGAGGATGATTCTGTTTTCGGCCTAAAATTCATATATCATCCGGAATGTTCGATTGCAACCATATATTTTGAATGCTATAATAGCAAGGCACAGCGAAAGGAGCTTTTCATATGCTTGACGCGATTTTGATTATTGTATCTGCATTACTGATTGTTCTGTCTTTACTGCAGAGTGGAAAAACTGATGGTATGTCAGGTGCATTCACCGGCAATGGTGGATTGAACCTGTTTGCAAATGTGAAGGAAAGAGGTTCTGAGAAGGTCATTTCCAATCTGACACTTGTTCTTGGAATTGTATTCTTCGCACTTGTCATTATTATCCGTCTTGTATGATCAGAACCGGTGCATGCCGGTTTTTGTTTTTTTTGGTGACAGTTTCTGGATTTTACAGAATACGTGTATTATTACAGTAGAAAGGGGCTGATGGTATGAATCATATGGATCTTGAAAATCAGATTCTTGCATGGCTGGAAAGCCACCCGAAAAGAAACAGAAGAATGGAAGATATTATTGAAGGACTCGGTATCGATGATCTTATGGTAAGACAGGTCCTGGATCAGATGGAACAGAACTATGAAGTGTTCCGTTCGGAAACAGGACAGTACCAGTCCAGAAAAATGGCGGGGATTGTGGAAGGGAGAATTTCCATCAATCGTGCCGGATTAGGTTTTATTGACCGTGAAGATGCGGAGTCAATCCGTATCCGTGATAACGCTCAGAAAACAGCTCTGGATGGAGATACTGTACTTGTACAGTGTCAACCATGGCAGGTGTATGGAACCGTCATTGCAGTATTAAAGCGGGCACGTACCCATGTCATTGGTACATTTGAAGATTCCGGACGTGGACTGCACCTTGTCCTGGATGATGAAAAGCTACAGGAGAAGATCAAACGTGTCAGATATGACGATGACTTTACACCGATCAGTGGAATGAAAGTCGTCTGTGATATTGAATCCTATGGTATTCCGATGATTCTGCATGTACGTCAGGTCATCGGTTATAAGGATGATCCCGGTGTTGATATCACATCCATCCTTCTTGATCATGATATCGAGGGAGAATTCCCGGATGAAGTCATGGAACAGGTACATTCCATTTCTCAGACAGTCAAGGAAAAGGAATTGGAAGGCAGAGTCAATCTGTGCGATGAGATTACGGTAACAATTGACGGCGATGATTCCAAGGACTTTGATGATGCAGTCAGTGTCAGCAGAAATGAAAATGGATGGCTTCTCAAGGTATCGATTGCGGATGTATCACACTATGTAACGGAAGGATCTCCTCTGGATCAGGAAGCTTTGAAAAGAGGATGTTCCACCTATGTGACAGATCGCGTTGTACCGATGCTGCCACATGAATTATCCAATGGAATCTGTTCATTGAATCCCCATGTGATCCGACTGACACTGACATGCCAGATGCAGGTAAAAGAAGATGGAAGCATTTCCGATTACAGAATCTATCCTTCCTGTATCCGATCTACGGAACGCATGACCTATAATAATGTCAATCGAATCCTGGATGGTGACAGGAAACTGATAGCGGAATATGAACATCTTGGTTGTCTGTTTACGGATCTTGCGGATTGCGCGGATGCGATTCGAAGGCACAGAACATCCAAAGGTGCGATTGCATTCAACAGCAGCGAATCCGAAATCCGTTGTGATAAGAATGGGCATCCATATTATGTAGGTCCACGACACAGTGGCCATGCGGAAGAAATGATTGAGGACTGCATGATTGCGGCAAACGTATGTGTGGCAAACTTCATGAAATGGCAGGAAATTCCATCCATTTACCGTATTCATGATGAACCATCTTCAAAAAGGCTTAACGACTTTGTGCGGACTTCAGAACTGCTGGGACATAAACTGATTCTGCCGAAGAACAGTATCCGTCCGACGGTCATTCAGAACTATCTGGAATCGGTGCAGGACAGTGATGAATATCCTGTTCTCAGTACATTACTGTTAAGATGCATGCAGAGGGCGAAGTATGATAACCGATGCATCGGTCATTTCGGTCTTGGTGAAGAGGAATATCTGCATTTTACATCTCCAATCCGCCGTTATCCTGATCTGATTGTTCATCGTATGTTACGGAAGTATTCTTTTGAAGGTTGTATGGATGAAACACAGAGGGCGATGGATGAGCAGATGACAGCGGAAGCAGCGGAACAGTCATCTATCCGTGAAAGACTCAGTGCAGATGCGGAATTTGCCTGTGCCGATATGAAGAAGGCGGAATATATGGAAGACCATATCGGCATGATTGCGGAAGGAATCATTACAGGAGTACAGTCCTATGGCATGTATGTGCAGCTGCCAAGCACCGTTGAAGGTCTTGTCAGAATCTCCGCCATGGGGGATGATTATTTCGTCTATGATCAGGCAAGAATGCAGCTTGTCGCAAATGGATCACGAAAGAAATACCGTGTCGGTATGAAAGTTGTAGTCATGTGTATCGGTGCTGATAAGAAGCAGGGTAATGTGGATTTCGCACTTGTCGGCAAAAACGGCAGGGTCTATGGAATCAACAGGGCGTCGCAGTATGGAAAACGCAGAGAATCCACACATAGAAAGAAGAGTGAAAGGAAAGGATATGGCAGAAAACAGAACCGGAGAAAAAACCGTAGCGCTTAACCGCAGAGCTTCTCATGATTATTTCCTTGAAGAGAGGATTGAGGCGGGTATGGTTCTGACCGGTACGGAAATCAAATCAGTACGTCAGGGCAAGGTGCAGTTCAAAGACAGCTATATCTCAATTTATAAAGGAGAAGCATGGATTAAGGGTATGCATATTTCCGCTTATAAAGAGGGTAACATCTTCAATGTGGATGAAGAAAGAGACAGAAAACTGCTTCTGCATAAAACAGAGATCCAGAAGCTTCTCAATAAGGTGAAACTGAAAGGATACACATTGATTCCCGTCCGCATGTATCTGAAAAACGGAAGAGCTAAACTGGAAATTGCACTGGCAAAAGGTAAGGATCTGTATGACAAGCGTCAGACAGATAAGATCAGAGATGCCAAGCGTGAAATGCAGAAAGCTCTGAAGTATCATGGCTGATCAAGCCAATTGAAACATTGCGTAAGAAATGCTATAGTACAGTCACAGGATAGATTCCTGTGACTGCCTGTGGGGGTGTAATGGTTTCGACAGGTTAATGTCTGATTCAGACTGCAGTGGAGTGATGACCTTATCATCATTTAAATTTAAACGCAAACAACACAAATAGAAACTACGGTTTCGCTTTCGCTGCCTAATTGGCACTCGTAAGTGCTGCAGCGCACCGGCTCCTGTCTTATTCCATTTGATGGAAGCTGTGTATTGAAAATGGATAAGGTGACCCTGAAGCCTGTAAGGTAATCCCGACAAATCACAGGCACATTCAGTGACGGTATGTCTGATGGACATGTCACTGTCTTATCAACCATCGGACTAAACTGTAGATGTCTGAATGTGGGGCTTCTCTTGGACAGGGGTTCAATTCCCCTCATCTCCACCATGAATGAAAACTCTGACCTGAAATGTCGGAGTTTTTTTATAGGATACAGGATAATGTGATTGTATTCTTTCTGCCTTTCGATGATAATGTAGATATCAGTTACGAAACACTTATTCTGTCTTTGAGGTAGTTATGGATTATTTTGAACCAATAGAACGGGAAATCCTTTCGTTTAAGGATTTTTTCAGGAATGAATGTCCTGATTCTGCAGATGAAATTGTCAGCACGGAAAAAATGTCGAAAGATCAGATCCGTTATCTGATCCATTTTAAAAAAGAAATGAGGAAAAGAAAGATCGATCCATGCAGGATCCTGGAAGGTGCAAGAAAGCACAGGATCTGGGGTATGTATTACATGTTTGGCAGAGAACTGAGTCATCGTCATCATGGGATGGTGGATGATATTGTCAGTCATTGTGATGAGATTCCGGAAGAATGTCGCATTCCTTTTCTGCTGTCTGTATGCATGGTGAATCATTTTGAACATCCAAAACTGAATGCCCGGCTTCTGGAAAAGCTGAAAACGCTGGAAAACAGAAATCTCAGCAAAGAGACAGTCCAGCATGAGTATATTACTGTCTACGCGCCTGCTGCGTATGATCGAAGTCCAAAATCGATGAAACATCATCTGGCATGGTTTGTGAATCTGGATGATGCACTGCAGGAACAGATGTGGTGCTATGACAAAGCAAAGGAACATAAAATGACGGCTTCAGACATTCCGGTCAATATCATGGAGGCCAATATCTTTGTAAAGGATATTCTGTTGGAATCAAACTACTGCACAAACCCGAAAGAAGGTCAGAATGTCGTCATTCAGGATGGATGTGTGATGGATATCGGTATTGTTGCAGATCTGGATGAACTGCAGGAAGATGTGATCTGGGAGCAGATGCCAGGCAGAATACTCCCGGATGAAGATAAAGAAATGTACATCTCTCGCAGAACCGATGAAATGAGAGATGCAGAAAAACAGGCGGGCATTCCTTTTACTAAGGTGAGTTTCGCCAATATCAATCTCCGTCTGACAAAAGTGGAGGATGTCCGGGTCATTCTGCAGAGTAGACTGCGTATGAGTGACGGAGAGGCAATCAGAGTTACACGTGAGCTGATCAGACAGAATCCTGATAATGGATGGATGATGACATTCATGAATAACTCAGTCAGGGACGGGTATTATAAAGCCATCTTTCTGGATCGTTATGATCGGTCATTCTTTGTTGCCTTTGCATCAAGAAGAAAAAAACTGAAAGGATATGAAGGGCCTTACGGAGTAGATCGGGATGGTCCTTCTTATCGGGATCGATATGAGATTGTCGCAATTGATCCAGATACATGGGCTTCAGCACTGCAGTCGGTTAAAGATGGTGGTACGCAGAAAACTGCAATGAAGAAAAAAGAATCCGCTACTGAGCAGAAGCAGCGGAAGGAACCTTCTTTGAAACTGAATGCAGAAGATATTGAGAATCTGAAAAAGCAGATCTACATTCAGCAGATCGATGAAATGTACGAAAAAGAACTGGAAAGAAAGAACAGTGAACTGGAAAGCCTGAATGAAAGAATGCAGCAGATGCATGTGGAAATGCAGAATATGGAAAAGATGCTGGCTTCGGCAAGGAAAAAGCTGGCGGATCAGGATGGAATATCCATTCTGAAAGCAGGCAGTGAGGTGGAAAAATTCGACCATGAAGCAAAGGCATTTGTACTCAAGGCAATCCGGCACGAGGTGGAACACTGCGAGACAGGCACACGCAGAAAAGATATACTGATGGATGTACTGAAAGCCAACAGTGATGGAACGGAAAACCTGCTGGCATACAAAAGTGAGGAAATCAAGCGTATTGTCAAAGGATACCGTCTTGCAACGGAAATCACAGATAAGCTGCAGGCATGTGGTTTTGAGATGATAAAGGATGGCGGGCATGTAAAAATGCGTTATCCTGGCGATTCCCGATATATACAGCCTTTCGCTTCAACACCAAGTGATCATAGGGCTGGAGAAAACCTGGCAACTCAGATCCGCAAAAAGTTTTTCTGATGGAAAGATCGAAAGTGATCTTTCTTTTTTCGTGAAATGTAAAAAAATAGATACTGGAGATCATTTCATGTAGGATACTGGCATACAAAAGAGCGGGAATATGGAAAACAGAAGTTATAAACACTGGCTTGTCGTGGCAATGATGTGCTGTCTGGCGGCTGGTGCAATCGGTATCTCTTACAAATGCGACAGGTGTATTCTACACACCTGTCAGTGAAAGTCTTGGTGTATTACGAGGAAGTTTTGCGATGCACGCTACATTGCAGTCACTTGCGATGGCAGTTGTAACAC
>JAEDEK010000071.1 GCA_016293365.1 Bulleidia sp.
TCAGCAGCTCATTATGGATGTTTTATTTGCTTGGTATTCTCAGAGGTATCGGTCTGAGTGCTGCCTCAATCTAAAACACGCAAGCAGCTGTACCGATTATGTTACATGTTTTACAGTGGTCACCTGTCTGGATGCTATGTACACATGATTTACAAGAAAAGACCCCGTGAGGGGCTGTTAGTCATCAGTAACGTTGTTCAGATGGAGCAGAATATGAAGCGCTTGTACAACACCACCATGACTGTTATCCTTTACGACGATATCTGCACGTTTCTTCAGTTCAGGATGACCATTTCCCATCGCAAACTTCAAGCCACTGTGGTGGAACATATGAATGTCATTTTCTCCATCTCCAATACATGCAGATTCATTGCGATCAATGGAAAGCATGTTCTGCAGAAAAGTAAAAGCTTTTCCTTTCCCGGCATCTGCAGAGAAGATTTCAACATATTTTTGATCCAGCGGGGCATACACATGCGGAAAGGATAACAGGGCTTTCCCTGTTCTGAGTCTTGCCTGTTGATTCAGGAAGAAAAACTGCAGCTCTTCCACATCGGATGACTTGCGCATAATTGTGTTGCGCAGATCCTTTACAACAATGGATTTCCGGGCATCTTTACCATAGATAAAACTGCCCATCAGTTTCAGATGAAGTCCTTGAACATAATACCTATGATCGATATGTGCTGCTGCAGCAAGGCCAGCGCACATGCTTTTTCGGATAATGGATGAAGCGGTTGTTCTATCAAGAAGTGCATTGTAGATATCCTTCCCTGTTTCTGTATCTGTAATCACTGCGCCATTGGAAGAGATGATATAACGGTACAGATCTGTTAATGGCAGCAGCTGGTGTGGCAGACAGGAAAGGCTTCTGCCTGTTGTTGGTACGATTTCGATGCCTGCCTGTTTTGCACGATACAGCATGACGATGGTTTCGGGATCGATTCTGTTATGTGAATTGAGACATGTGCCATCCATGTCAATGGCAAATATACGGATTGTCATGGTATTCTTTGTTCAGTGTCCTTATATCAGATACTTTATGATGGAATCTGTTTTTCCTCAATGGACATTCCTGTATGTCTGTCAGGATTCTCAAGGATTCACACATTATTGACGATATTGGATGCGTTGAAGTGTTGCGGGAAAGTGTATAATGAATCAGTAAAGACGAGGAACTGTTTGTGAAAGACAGAAGAAAATGGCTGTGGATCGCAGTGGTTGCGATACTGGCATGGTTCTGTGCCAAAGGGGCGAGAACCATCATGAAAGCGGCGACAGGAAATAATACATCCTACGGTACCATCAGAAATGTCATTGAACATCATGCTGAAAACCTGATTCTGGAAACAGGAGCAGCAGAAGTCAGTATTGTTCAGGGTGGGATCAATGATGCTTATCTTGTTGAGACAAATATTCAGGATCTGGATATCAATGAAGATAAACGGATTCTCTCCATTCATGATGAATCATCCATTTTCATGGATGAAAAAGCATGGATCCGGATTACAATACCGGATGGACATGTATTCAATGATGTTGAGATTGATACGGGTGCAGGAACACTGGATATTGAGAAACTGACGACCGATTATCTGGACCTGGACATCGGTGCAGGAGCTGTAACAATCAATCAGATCAGTGTTCCAATACAGGCAGGCATTTCAACAGGAGCAGGAAGGTTGTTTATCGGAAACTGCTTCATGATGAATGCGGACCTGGATCTTGGGACTGGTGAAGTGAGAGTCAATGGAGAACTGATGGGCGAAAGCAGAGTCAACTGCGGCATCGGTAAAGTAGACCTTGTTCTGAGGGGGAATGACTATACCATTGATTTTGATTCAGGGGCAGGAGAAGCAGACCTGAATGGACAGGTCATGCATGAAGGCACCTATGGAAATGGCAGTAACATCATTGAAATAGATGGTGGAATCGGCGAAATCAGTGTGCGTACAGAATAACTTTAAAAACCAGAGCGGGTGCTCTGGTTTTTATATGCTCAGTCAAGATCTGCGCCGTTGCTTTCGCAGACTTTCCTGAACCAGTAGAAGGAATCCTTTCTGATTCTCTTCATGTCTTTCAGGTCAAATTCATCTCTGTTGACATAGATGAATCCATAACGCTTTGTAATACCCTGATGTGTGGAAATCAGATCGAATGCTGACCATGGGGAATAGCCGAACAGTTCAACACCGTCTGTGATTGCTTCCTGGCATGCTTTGATGTGCTGGCGGAGGTAATCAATACGATAATCATCATGTACCTTTTCATCTTCTGTTAATGTATCCGGTACACCACAACCGTTTTCTGTGATGATTAACGGCAGATGGTATCTTTCCCATAACTGTCTTAATGTGACACGCAAGCCGATCGGATCAATGCCCATACCATAGGATGTGTATACTGCGTTGGTATTTTTCACATTCATCGCGAGGCCAGGATAGGTCATCAGACCTGTCATGAAGTCTTTCTTTTCAACTGCTTCAGCCTTGAGCTTTTCGCCTTCTTCTGTGGATACATATCTGACACAGCCTGCACCATAATAATTGAATGCGATGAAGTCAGGATGCCCGTTCTTCATGGCTTCCATATCACCATCAAGGATTTCCGGTGCAACACCACGATCAGTAAACCACTGCATCAGTGCTTCTGGATAAGTGCCGAATACGGCAGGATCCAGGAACAGTCTGTTTCTGAACTGATCCATATCCATTGCGGCAAGATTATCAGCAGGGGAGCTTGTTGCAGGATAGATTGCTGTGATGTTTGGAGCTGGACCGATCTTGGCATCTGTCATTTCATGACATAATGCCATGGCTTTTGCCTGTGCCAGAAGCATGTGGTGGTTTGCCTGCCAGATTGTCTTTTCATCACCATAATCACGATAACCCTGATAGATGACCATCATGTTCTGTTCATTGATTGTCAGGAAGTACTTGACTTTACTGCCGTATTCTTTAAAGCATACTCTGCAGTAATTGACAAAGGCGTCAATGCACTGACGGTCTGCCCATCCACCATATCTGTCCTGCAGGCACTGTGGCAGGTCGAAGTGATACAGTGTTACAACCGGTTCAATGCCGTATTTATGGCATTCGTCAATGACATCGTGGTAGTGCTGCACACCGATCGGGTTGACTTCGCCATCACCTGTAGGGATAATACGTGACCAGGAAATGGAGAAGCGGAATTCCTTGAATCCCATTTCAGCCATCAAAGCAATATCTTCCTTGAATCTGTGATAATGGTCAATGCCGACCTTATAATCGGTTGTTCCTTCCGGAATTTCCGCAGTATCGCATACGGCAGGTGTTCTGCCATCTTCATCCCATGCACCTTCACACTGATAGGCACTGGATGATCCACCCCAGAGGAATCCTTCAGGGAATGGTTTGAGTGTTCTGTAATCCATATATTCTGTTTTCCTTTCTTTGTCTGTTAACTGTATTCTATCACCGCACAAAGAAAAACGCTTTCATTTTCGGGAATCGTATATGTGGGAAAGTGCTTTGTTCCCGTGGATAACATACATGATTGAACCATCTTTCTACCAGGATGACTTCAGATATGAAAGGAAGGAATCATCTGCTGATACACTGTATCAGATGGAGGTTTCTGTATGTTATTGTGTTATCTGTATGTATTCTGTGTTGGAGCATGCTGTGGTTCATCTGCATTGCTTGCTGCTGATCGGATTCCTGAAAAAAGAAGTATTGTGAAAGGCAGGAGTCATTGCACGTACTGTAATCATGTGCTTACCTGGTATGAGCTGATCCCGATCACAAGCTATGTATTCTGCAAAGGCAGGTGTCGTTATTGTGGCAGGAAACTGTCCTTGATATATCCATGCATGGAGCTGGCTGGAGGAATCCTTGCCTGTATCTGTTTTTTCAGATATGGATTTACCCTGCAGACAATTACATCCTTTTCTGTGATCATGATTCTGACTGTCATCAGCATTATTGATTTCCGTACACTGCTGATCTATGATAAAACTCTGTTTCTGTTAGCAGGGGCAGGATTGGTACATTGCATGGGCAAAGGAAATGTACAGCTGTTATCTGTGATGCAATCGGCATTGACGGTCAGTGTACCTATGTTTCTGGCAAACAGATTGATCAAAGATGCCTATGGGGAAGGTGATATCCATTTGATGGCGATCACAGGACTGTTTCTCTTACCTGCAGAAAATATCCTTGCTGCATTAACAGGTACGTTATGTGCAGGCGTATCTGCACTTTTCCTGCTTGTGACAGGCAGAGTACATAAAGGTGCACACATTCCATTTGCTCCATATCTTTCCATAGGGATTGGTATGGCGATGTTGTATGGGAATAACATCATCAACTGGTATATCCGTACATTTTTGGGGTAATAAAAAGCCATGAGGTTATGCCTTCATGGCTTCAAATGCTTTTTCGACATACATCTTTTCTGTCAATGCTGTGGCAATTGCTGAAAGCAGTTCATCCTCAGGCTGGCGGAATCCATTTTTTGATCTGGAAGTGGTGGAAAGAAGAGTGGAGCGGAACTGTTCATATACGGTTTCAATTTTCGTATTCTGCTGTTCCATCAACTGCAGAAAGGTACGGATGTGATCGATGGAGGTGACATTTTTAAACAGTACCACCAGAATCAGTGTTGCGATCTGCTGTCTTGTGTATGTTTTTTTATTGACTCTGGATATCAGTTTCTGTTTGGCATAGTTGGATATCATGGAAGGTGTGACATTCATTTCTTCAAATTCCGTCAGAAAGGAATTGATATATCTGGCAACCTGGTCAAGATATAATCCGATTTCCGGAATTTCATGCCATGCAGGAATTTTAAATGATTCGATTGTTGTTGTGATTTCTCTGTTCATGCCATCATTGTAAATGCCATTTCAAAAACCGTCAATTGTATATTACAAACTGTTGACAGGTTTTTTGAAAACCGATAGTATAATACTGTAATCGGATAATAAAAAACCGATAAGGAGGTACGTATGACAGTATATGAACATACACAACAGTTTCATGTGAAGGACCCATTCAGTGCACTGACTCATTTTATCGGATTCATACTGTCAATTGCAGCACTCGCAGTCCTTCTTGTTAAGGGTGGGGCAGACAAGATGCCTCTGACCAATCTGATCGGTGTATCTGTATTTGCGATCAGTTCCATTCTTTTATATGGTGCCAGTACAACCTATCACACATTTGATGTCCGTCAGCCTTTTGAAAAGGCACTCAAGAAAGTGGATCATCTGAGTATCTTTGTTCTGATTGCCGGTACATATACACCATATGCATTGCTTGCCCTTGATCAGAAAACAGGTATGTTTCTGCTTGCGGAGGTATGGGGGATTGCATTACTTGGAATCATCTTCAAACTGTTCTGGGTAACATGTCCGAAGTGGGTGTCCAGCGTGATCTATATTGCGATGGGATGGGTATGCCTGACGGTATTTCCACAGCTGATATCAGGATTATCTTCCGGAGCATTCCTTTGGACACTTGCAGGAGGCATCATGTATACGATCGGTGGTGTACTGTATTCTGTTCCATGTAAAAAACTGGAAGGCAGACCATTTGGAATGCATGAAATCTTTCATTGCTTTGTTCTGGCGGGATCCTTCTGTTTCTTTATGGTCATGCTTCTGTACTTTGTCTGAAAATGGGAAATTATGTTATTCAGTTCAGGAACACTCAAAGCAGTGTTCTTTTCTGTATAATGGTTGATACGAAAGAAGGTGAAAAGGTGAAACTCATTCATTGTGCGGATGTTCATCTGCACTCCAGGCTGAATACACATCTCAGTGTACAGCAGTCAAAAGAAAGAAACGGGGAGCTGGTTTCCTCGTTTGTCAATATGGTGGAATATGGGCACAGACATGGTGTGTCAGCAGTTCTGATTGCCGGGGATCTATTTGACGGTGCTTCCGTTCCACAATCATTACAGAATACTCTGATTCATATCATGAAGGAATATTCTGAAATGATGTTTTTTTATCTCAGAGGGAATCATGATGAAAACAGTGTACTGGCGGGAACATGGGAGGAAGCCGGAAACCTTTACTGTTTTCAGCCGGATACATGGACATCTTTTTCCATTCCGCTGTCAAATGGCAATCTGACCATTACAGGAATGGAGTTGACACAGCACAGCAGCCTGAATGGTCTGCAGTTATCATCGGATGATATCAATATTGTCATGCTTCATGGACAGATCCGCAATTATGGAAAACCGGATGGCATGAATATCCCTTTAAAACAGCTGGAAGATCATAATATTGATTATCTTGCTCTGGGACATATCCATAGTTATGAACAGGGGGTTCTTAGACCGGAAGGTACATGGTGCTATGCAGGAAGTATGGAAGGGCGAGGGTTTGATGAACCTGGAGAACATGGTTTTGTCATGCTGGAAGTGGATGAAGAAAACAGAACCGTGCATTCTTCCTTTATTCCCTTTGCAACAAGAACAGTTCATGTTATTGATGTGGATGTATCGGACTGCTGTACGTCTGTTCAGATGATGCAGAAGGCGAAGATGATGATAACGGGTGATATGCAGAATGATATGGTACGCATCCGCCTTTGCGGAGATCTCGATGTATCGGTAGAAAAAGATATCACTACGATAGAAAAAATGCTCGAAAACACATGCTGGTATCTGGAAGTGAAGGATGAAACACGTCTTTTCGTAGATTATGAACAGTATGCAAAAGATGCCTCTTTGAAGGGTGAATTCGTACGTCTGGTGTATGGAAATGATACATATACTTCTGTGGAAAAGGCAGAGATCATCCAGTGCGGGATTGCAGCATTAAACGGGGAGGAACAGGTATGAAGCTGATCCGATGTCATATCGAAAACTTCGGAATCCTCCATGACTTTGATTATGTATTCAATGCTGGAATCAATGTCATTCATGCCGAAAACGGATGGGGGAAAAGTACACTGGCATCTTTTATCCGTGTCATGTTCTATGGATTTGATAAGGAAACAAAAAAATCCATGGAGGAAAGAGAAAGAGTGCAGAAAGCACCATGGCAGGGTGGTGTATATGGAGGCAGTCTTGTATTTGAAACAGGTGGCAGAACCTATCGTATCGTCCGTACATTTGATTCAAAAAAAGGTTCCAGAGATACATTTGAACTATATGATGAAATTACCGGATTACCAAGCCGGGACTATTCACGGGCAGTTGGGGAAGAGCTGTTTGATATTGATCGTGAGTCGTATCAGAGAACGGTATATATTGCACAGAATGACTGCATGACCAATACAACCGATCAGATCAATGCACGGATCGGTAATATTTCTCAGGAAACTGCAGATATGGGAAACTATGAACAGGCAATTGCGTCCATCCATCACCAGATCAACAGTCTCAGTGATACACGCGCTACAGGCATGTGTTATAAACTCAGACAGCAGATCTCATCTCTTCAGGCAAAAACCAGCCGGAAACCAGATTGGATCAGAAAGTCTGCATCACTTCTTTCTCAGATGGAATCATGTCATGAAAAACTGCAGGAAATACAGAATCAGCAGAAAAAGTGTAATGATCAACTGAAGCAGGCTGCTGAAATCAGTTCTTCACTTGCAGAAATGAAAGTATATGAAAGTATGAAAGAAGAACTGCAGCAGAAACAGAACCGTGTGGAGGAAACGGAAGACTGGTTCGTTGATGGAGTGCCATCATTACAGGAAACAGAACAGATGCTGGGACTCACGAGAAAGATGGAATCACAGCTGGCACGCTGTGAAAGCCTTGCTCTGACTTCCAGAGAAAAGCTGACACTGGATCAGTTTGATCATGTGTTTTCTGCAGGTGTTCCTGGATCTGATCTGCTGGCTATCATCAGTGGAAATGTAGCGGAATATGAACTGATCCATCAGAAGATCTCAGACAGCAGGCTTTCCGAGAACGAAATGGCACAGCTGATGGATGGAAGGAAACGTTTTGAAAACAGCAGGATAGATGAAAAGATACTGGCTTCCATGCCTGTGACCTGGCAGTGCATGGATAAACAGAAGTCAGCTCTGGAGCAGATGCGCAAAGAAAATGAAACAGCTGTCAGGAAAAGAAAGAAGATGGTATTTTCTGGATGCGCAGTGATTGTGGCGGGAATACTGTCTGCATTATGCAGGCAATGGATTCTATCCTTACTGGCAGTTATGATCGGAATCGGTCTTCGGATATATGCAGGTAGCAGAAAGAATAATCTGACAGAAATGGAGAATCTGCAGAAACAGACAGATGATCTTCAGAAACAGATCGATGCATTCCTGAAGGAATATGGTTTTACAGAAAACGACTGTCCGGACTGTTTCTATACGCTTCTGCATGATTACAGGCAATGGAAAGAGCTGAATGAAAGATATCATGCTTCACTGGATGAAGATGTTTCCCGAAAGGAAAAGAGGCTATATACACGACTGCAGGATTTCTTCTTTCCGTTATATGGGAAAACGGATGATTTCCGCGGAAGGCTGGAAAAGCTGAACAATGATATCAATGAATATGACGCATTGATGGAAAAAAAAGACCGGTTTGTTCATGAACGGCAGCATTTGCGCAATAACCTGAATACATGTCAGTCATTCTGCAGAAAATACGGCTTTGTTCCTTCCTCTGATCTGCATGCACAGATTTCGACGATCCGTGATCATATCCTGTCATTACAGCAGGCACAATACAATCTGCATCAGCATCAGGAAAGCCTGGAAGAATATGAGCACACCCACAATCTATATAATGGCATGAATGAGGCATCTTTACCGGATCTGACCCTCCTGCAACAGCAGCAGATGGATCTGCAGAAAACAAAAGAAGATCTTCAGCAGCAGATTCATTCGCTGCTCAGACAGAAACAGAAAGTGGATGAAACTGTAGAACAGCTGGAGCAGATGGAAATGGAAACAGGTCAGTACAGAGAACAATATGATGCATTGCAGCATCAGCTTCAGATACTGATCCGAACTGGCGAAGCTTTGAAACAGGCGCGGAATCTCTTTACCGCAAGGTATATGAAACCGATCCGGGAATCCTTCGACAGATGGTATTCCATCCTGTCTTCTGATGATCAGAAACAGTATGAGCTGGATGCAGATCTGAATATCAGGCTGGTTGCCTATGGAAGAAGCAGACACAGCAATGCATTTTCACAAGGATACAAAGATCTGATCGGTTTATGCCGGCGTATGGCAATGATTGATGCAATGTATGAAAAGGAAAAACCGTTTATTATTCTGGATGACCCGTTCATCAATCTGGATGATGAAAAGCTGGTATGTGCACAGCAGTTTGTA
>JAEDEK010000072.1 GCA_016293365.1 Bulleidia sp.
TCGTTGGTACAGCAGCTCCTGAAGTATGCCCGGTATGTGATCACCCGCAGGCTTATTTCGAAGTTCACGCTGAAAACTATTAAGAATCTTACAAGGAAGGACATCATACAGTCTTTCCTTTTTTTTGTGTAAATAAGCGGAACTGTACTTCAGATCACGAAATTGAAAATGAGATCCCGTAAAACAATGCTGAGATATAAATCGGAAGTAGCGCTCTTTGCCCAGACGATGAAAAACACGACAATGTTCACACCAGAAATACTGCAGGAAGAAGTCGGCCCTATGATCTGATCTGCAATAAAGGCTACTTGATCCATGAAACAGGTCTCTCTTCTTTGATCGGATATGTTTCAGTTTTATGAAAAGACCGCAAAAAACAGTTGATGGAAGTGTCATTTACATATTCTGTTACATTTTGGAATTGGATTTATCAGAAAAAATTACTTTATTATGAGCAACAAAAAGGATAGAAATAACAATAATCAGAAAAAAATCTGGAAAATGTCGAAAATATTCCGAAAACAAACAGAAAAAATAAATTAAAGACAAAAATATAAATTATATTTACAGAAAAATGTTGACAGCTTTCAGAAAAAGGAATATAACATTTTTCATAAAGTGATGAAGAGGAAAAGTAACAGAGTCACTCCTGTACAGAGAGCAGGTGATGATGAGAATCCTGCCTTGATATTCTGTGAAAAAACACCTCAGAGCTTCGGTCCGAAATAACAGTAGGCGCCGACGGAAGCAGACCGTTAACACTGACCCCGTTTATCAAGTTGAACGGAGACTAAGCGACTGGTCAGAAGATCAGTAATCTGGGTGGTACCGCGGAGAATGGCAGTCCTTCGTCCCAAATTTTACTTAGATGGGATGAGAGACTGCTTTTGTTTTTGTGAGGCTTTTCATTAACAGCTGGATGAAAAACCTTGCCGTAACAGGGAAAGAAAGAAAAGAAGAGGGTTCATGTATGGAAAGACCATTTGAAGAATTCGGTTCAAAAGTATTCAGCGAAAAGGAAATGCTCGAAAGACTTCCTTCACCGGTTTACAAGGCATGGAAGAAAACACTGGCAAGTGAAGGACAGCTTGACCGTCCGACAGCGGACGCAATCGCTCACGCAATGAAAAGATGGGCAATGGAACATGGTGCAACACATTTCACACACTGGTTCCAGCCATTAAACGGAACAACTGCTGAAAAGCACGATGCATTTGTAGAACCTGACGGTGAAGGTGAACCAATCGCAAGATTCTCCGGTAAAATGCTGATCAAGGGGGAGCCGGATGCATCCAGTTTCCCATCCGGTGGTTTACGTGCCACATTTGAAGCTCGTGGCTATACATACTGGGATGTCACATCTCCTGCATTCATCAAGGATGATGTTCTGTGTATCCCGACTGTATTCGTATCCTACAATGGCGAAGCACTCGACAGAAAGGAACCTTTGCTGAAGTCTTTGGATGCATTAAGTATCCGTGCAACAAAAGTATGTAACCTGCTTGGCGATGATTCTGTAAAATCATGCGATATTTCCGTAGGTCTGGAGCAGGAATACTTTCTGATTGACAAGAAATACTATGATCAGCGTCTGGATCTGAAACTGACCGGAAGAACACTGTTCGGTACTTCCGCTCCTAAGGGACAGGAGCTGAGTGACCATTACTTCGGTGCAATTCCTGGTCGCGTCAAGGCATACATGAAGGAAGTCAATGAAGAACTGTGGAAACTTGGTGTCTATGCCAAAACAGAACATAATGAAGTTGCGCCGGCACAGTTTGAACTTGCTCCGGTATTCTCGGGTGGAAATATTGCTGTGGATCAGAACCTGATCATCATGGATATTCTCAAAAGAACTGCAGAAAAGCATGGCCTTGCATGTCTGCTCCATGAAAAGCCATTTGATGGAATCAACGGTTCCGGTAAGCATAACAACTATTCCATCGTTACAGACAACGGTCAGAACCTGTTTGATCCAGGTAAGAAACCGGAAGAAAACATCCGTTTCCTGACATTTACATGTGCCTTCATCAAGGCTGTTGATACATATCCTGTACTGTTGAGACTGTCTGCCTCTTCTGCTGGAAACGATCATCGTCTTGGTGCTAACGAAGCACCGCCTGCAATTATCTCCATTTATCTGGGCAGCTACATTGAAGATGTTCTGTACAGGGTATACAAGTCACAGGAATGTTGCAAGGATGCAGAAAAGAAGAGTGATTTCACACCTGTTACAAATATTTCCTACATTCCACATGACAACACTGACCGTAACAGAACTTCTCCTGTTGCCTTTACCGGTAACAAGTTTGAATTCAGAATGCTGGGCAGCTCCATGAATGCCTCCTTCGCAAATACAGTTCTTTCCTCCATCATGGCGGATGCTCTGCAGGAAGTTGTTGATATCCTGTCTGAAGGAAAGAGTGAAGAAGAAATCAGAGATCTGGCGTATGGCTATTGCCGTAAGGTGATCAAAGAACATAACAGAGTTCTGTTCTCCGGTGATGGTTATTCTGAAGAATGGGTCAAGGAAGCTGAAAGAAGAGGTCTTCCGAATGTGAAGTCCTTCATTGAAGCAACTCAGATTCTCAAGGACCCATCCGTTGAAAAGATGTTTACATCCTTAGGCGTATTCACAAAGGTCGAACTGGATGCCAACCGCAGAATCATGGAAGAAAGATATCGTTCCATCATGGATATCGAAGTCAGAACAATGCTTGAGATGACGGAAAAGGATGTACTTCCATCTATGGAAGAAGAATACATGTTCTACGATCGGGCAGGTAAGGACGCTCCTTCCTTCATGAAGAAGAGAAAGGAAACACTGTATGATCTGATTGAAGATACGGCGGAGGGTGTCGAAACACTTTCTGAAAAATGGAAGAAGGCATCTGCTGTTGATGATCAGTACCGCAGCGGTTACGAGATCTACTACGAAGTTGTACCGGCTATGGAAAAGCTGAGATCCTTCATTGATCAGTATGAATCCATCGCATCCAGAAAGTTCTATACATTACCGATGTATGAACAGATGCTGTTTGACAGATAAGGATTCATAGTTCATAAAACGATTGACCTTTCATATATGCGTACAGGATTGGAGAGAGGCTTTGCAGCTTCTCTCTTATCCGTTTTAACAGGACGGGAGAATGGTTATGAAAAAACTATACGAAATGGAAATGGAACATGATGCCTGTGGTATCGGCACGATTGTCAACATTGACGGTCACAGGGATTACCGTGTTCTTGACGATGCCCTGAAGATCGTTGAAAAACTGGACCATCGTGCCGGTAAGGATGCCAGTGGAAAAGTCGGAGATGGTGTCGGTATTCTGCTGCAGATCAGCCATGACTTTTTCTATGAGGCTGCAAAAAAGGAAGGGATCAGTCTGCGTAAAGATAGAGACTACGGGATCGGCATGTTCTTTCTTCCGCAGGATCCTCTGAAATGTACTTTTACAAAACGTACATTTGAAGTGATTGCACGGAAAAACGGTCTGGATGTACTTGGATGGAGAACTGTACCGGTCAATGAAAAGATACTGGGAGATACGGCAAGAAAATGCATGCCTTCCATTCAGCAGGTTTTCATTGATCGACCATCAGACTGTGAAAAAGGTATTGCGTTTGACAGAAAACTGTTTATTACAAGACGTGAATTTGAACAGGGTGCAGAAGATACATACGTCTGTTCACTTTCATCACGTACGATTGTCTATAAGGGCATGTTCCTAGTCAATCAGCTGCGTAAATTCTACTTTGATCTGCAGTCGAAGTCCTATCATACCGCGATTGCGATTGTGCATTCCCGCTTCTCCACCAATACGATGCCAAGCTGGGAAAGAGCACATCCATACCGTATGATCGCACATAATGGTGAAATCAATACAATCCGAGGTAATGCCGATCGTATGCTGGCAAGAGAAGAGACGATGTCATCACCATTGCTGGATGAAGAAGTGGATAAGATCTATCCGGTTATCAATGCATCCGGATCTGACTCTGCCATGCTGGATAACACACTGGAATTCCTTTACTACAACGGCATGCCTCTTGCCACAGCAATGATGCTGATGATTCCTGAGCCATGGAAAAACCAGAGTGCCATGAATCAGCAGAAAAAAGATTTCTATCATTATTATGCAACCATGATGGAACCATGGGATGGTCCTGCAGCAATTCTTTTTTCCGATGGTGATACGGTAGGGGCAACACTTGACCGTAACGGTCTTCGTCCTTCCAGGTACTATGTGACGGATGACGGCAGACTGATTCTGGCTTCTGAAGTTGGAGTTCTGGATATTGATCCAAAGCATATCGTAGTTAAAAGCAGACTCATGCCAGGCAGAATGCTGATTGTTGATACGGTAGAAAAGCGGATCATTTCCGATGAGGAATGCAAGAAAAACTGTTATTGTGCAAAACCGTATGGAGAATGGCTGGATCAGAATCTGCTGAATCTGAAAGATCTGAAGATTCCAAACAGAAAGGTTTCACATCATGATCAGCTGACACGCGACAGACTCTATCGTGTATTCGGCTATTCCTATGAGGACGTCAAGGAACAGATCCTGCCGATGGCTGCCAACGGCGTGGAATCCACTGCATCCATGGGTAGAGATATTCCACTTGCCGTGCTGAATGATAAACTTTCTTCGCTGTTTGATTATTTTCAGCAGCAGTTTGCACAGGTAACCAATCCTCCAATTGATTCCATCCGCGAAAAGGTTGTTACGGATACGACGGTATATATCGGTTCGGATGGTAATCTGTTACAGGATAAGGCAGATAACTGCCGTGTTCTGGAAGTATCCAATCCGATTTTGACAGAGGTGGATCTTCTCAAGATCCGATCCATCCAGAAAGAAGGATTCCGTACAGCTGACATTTCCATTCTTTATTACAAGCATACTTCATTGAAAAGGGCAATTGATGCATTATGTCTGAGCTGTGATCGTGCCTATAATGAAGGTGCCAATATTCTGATTCTTTCCGACAGGGGTGTTGATGAAAACCATGTTCCGATTCCATCTTTACTGGCGGTATCGGCAGTGGAAACACATCTTGTCAAAACAAAGAAGAGAACAAAGGTTTCTTTGATTCTGGAATCCGGTGAACCAAGAGATGTACATCAGTGTGCAGCGATACTTGGTTTTGGTGCGCGTGCCATTAATCCATATCTGGCACATGAGTGTGTGACAGAACTGATTGACAAGGGAATGCTGGATAAGGACTATACAACAGCCATTCATGATTATGATCAGGCACTGATTTCCGGTATCGTCAAGACAGCAGCCAAGATGGGAATCAGCTGTATCCAGTCCTATCAGTCTTCCCATATCTTTGAAGCGATCGGTCTGGATGATGATGTCATCCGTGAATACTTCCCTGGTATTTCCCACCGTGCAGCCGGCGTCAGTCTGGAAAAAATCGAAAAAACGGTTCTCTATAACCATGATCACGCCTATGACCCACTGGATCTTGGTGTTGATACAACACTGGATTCCATCGGTTACCATCGTCTGCGTTCCCGCGATAATGCCAATGAACATCTGTATTCGCCGGATGTAATTGTCGCAATGCAGAGGGCGGTCAGAGATGGCAGCTATGATGAATTCAAGGAATATACATCACTGCTTCATGCAAAACGTCCGCATGCACTGCGTGATGAATTTGAATTCGCATCGGTCAATTCACCGATTGATCTGAGTGAAGTAGAATCCGTTGATTCCATTGTCAGAAGATTCAAAACAGGAGCGATGAGCTATGGTTCCATCTCCCAGGAAGCACATGAATGCATGGCGATTGCGATGAATACGCTGCATGCAAAATCCAATACAGGGGAAGGTGGAGAAGATGAATCCCGTTATGGAACAATTCGTAACAGTGCCATCAAGCAGGTTGCATCAGGCCGTTTTGGTGTGACTTCCGCCTATCTCAACAGTGCCCGCGAAATTCAGATTAAGATGGCACAGGGTGCTAAACCGGGAGAAGGCGGTCATCTTCCTGGTGGTAAGGTATACCCATGGGTCGCAAAGACAAGATGTGCTACCCCAGGTGTATCCCTGATTTCGCCACCACCGCATCATGATATCTATTCCATTGAAGATCTTGCCCAACTGATCTATGACCTGAAAAACGCGAATCGCAAAGCACGAATCTCCGTCAAGCTTGTATCTGAAGCAGGTGTTGGTACGGTTGCGTGTGGTGTAGCCAAAGCCGGAGCACAGGTTATTCTGATTTCTGGATTTGATGGTGGTACCGGAGCAGCGCCATTGTCTTCCATCCATCATGCAGGCATGCCATGGGAACTCGGCGTTGCCGAAGCACAGCAGGCACTGATTGATAACGGTCTGCGTGACAGAGTTGTCATTGAAACCGACGGCAAACTGATGAGTGGAAGAGATGTTGCCTTTGCTGCACTGCTTGGTGCAGAAGAGTTCGGTTTTGCCACAGGTCCGCTGGTTGCGATGGGATGCATGATGATGCGTGTATGTTCACTTGATACATGTCCGTTTGGTGTCGCTACACAGAATCAGAAACTGCGTGCCCGTTTTCAGGGAAAACCGGAACATGTCATGAACTTCATGAAGTTCATTGCGCAGGAACTGCGCGAGATCATGGCACAGCTCGGTTTCAGAACAGTAGATGAAATGGTGGGCAGAACGGACTGTCTGAAAATGAAAGAGGATGCAGATCTTGATCTTTCCTCTCTGCTGAATCCATATTATGCCAAAGCAGCTGTAAAACATCATGACAGCCGTGCAGAATATCAGTTCCATCTGGAAGACAGCATTGATGAAAAGGTGCTGCTGCCTTCTTTTGCCAGGGCATTTGCGGAGCGGAAACCTCACAGTGTTTCCATCCATGTTTCTTCCATGAACCGCACGACAGGAACAATTCTCGGTTCTGTCATAACTGAAACATTCGGTAATACACTTGAGGATGATACCTATACGGTCAACTGCGAAGGTGGCGGCGGTCAGTCGTTTGGTGCCTTTATTCCAAAGGGTCTGACAATGCGTCTGACTGGTGATGCAAATGATCATGTTGGCAAAGGCCTGTCCGGAGGAAAAATCATTGTCGTTCCTCATCCGGATGCACCATTCTGTGCTGAGCAGAACATGATTATCGGTAATGTGGCACTGTATGGTGCTACAGGTGGTACCGCATATTTTACAGGTGTTGCGGGGGAACGTTTCTGTGTCCGTAATTCAGGTGCAACTGCAGTCGTAGAAGGATGTGGTGACCATGGTCTGGAATACATGACAGGTGGCAGAGCTGTTATTCTGGGTGAAGTCGGTAAAAATTTTGCGGCAGGTATGTCAGGTGGTGTTGCCTATGTACTGGATGTACATCACGAACTGTATAAAAAACTGAATAAGTCACTTGTTACGATGAGTGAAGTAAATGATAAATATGACCGACAGGAACTTCGTACCATTCTGGAAGACTATGTCAGGGAAACCGGATCTGTCAAAGCATCCGCAGTTCTTGCAGATTTTGATACAACAGTAACTTCCTTTAAGAAGATCATTCCAAATGACTATGCAAAGATGATGAGCCTGATCGGCAGGTTTGAGGAATCAGGTATTTCAAGAGAAAATGCACAGCTGGAAGCATTTCTTGAACTGAAGAAAGGAGCATGATTTATGGGAAAACAGGATGGATTTCTTCTGTATGACAGAAAAGACAATGAAACTCTGACACCTTCACAGCGTGTCGGTAATTTCAATGAATTTCATGTCCCTTTAAAAGAGGAAGAAAGAAAAAGACAGGCAGCCAGATGCATGAACTGTGGAGTTCCTTATTGTCAGTCTGCTCTGAAACTGAATGGAATGGTTACAGGATGTCCACTGCACAACCTGATACCGGAATGGAATGATGCTGTATATCAGGGAAATGTTGCTCATGCTCTGGCAAGACTTCTCAAGACCAGTTCCTTCCCGGAATTCACTTCCCGTGTATGTCCATCTTTATGTGAAAAGGCATGTCTATGCGGCGTGCATGATTCACCGGTAACTGTTCACGAAAATGAATATTACATCATCGAGACGGCTTTTGAAAAAGGATTGATGACACCGCGCATTCCAAATACACGATCCGGAAAGAAAGTTGCGGTAGTCGGCAGTGGACCTGCAGGTCTTGCTGTGGCAGACCGACTGAACAGAAGAGGCCACAACGTAGAGGTTTTTGAAAGAGATGACCGGGTCGGCGGACTACTGATGTATGGAATTCCGAATATGAAACTTGAAAAAAAGGTTGTGGAAAGAAGACAGAAACTCATGGAGGCGGAAGGAGTGATCTTCCATACATCTGTGGATGTCGGAAAGGATATTTCCGCAAAGGAAATCATGAAACAGTTCGACTGTGTAGTCCTTGCGTGTGGTGCAAAGCAGGCAAGAAAACTGAATGTGGAGGGAGCGGATTCAACAGAAGGTGTCATGATGGCTGTTGATTTCCTGAAAGCCACTACTGTTTCATTATTGAATGGAACACTGGAACAGAAAGAAAACAGACCGGCGGAAGGGAAACATGTTGTCATTGTCGGTGGAGGCGATACCGGAAATGACTGTGTCGGTACATGCATCCGAGAAAACTGTGCATCTGTTGTACAGCTTGAAATGATGCCCTGCCCACCTTTAGAAAGAAGTGCAGATAACCCATGGCCACAGTGGCCGAAGGTTTTGAAAACCGATTATGGCCAGCAAGAGGCGATCGACCGATTTGGCCACGATCCTCGCATCTATGAAACAACGGTAAAACGTCTGATTCGTGATAAGGGGGTGCTCAAGCAGATCGAAACCGTTAAGGTTACGATGAAGGATGGGCGTATGCAGGAAGTCAGGGGATCTGAAAAGATGATTGACTGTGATCTTCTGATTGTTGCGGCAGGCTTTACAGGCTGCCAATCCTATACTGCCAAAGCCTTTGGCGTTTCATTATCAAAGCGCAATACGGTGGTTGCTGATGAAGAATTCATGACGGATCAGAAAGGTGTATTCACCGCCGGTGACATGCATCGCGGCCAGTCTTTAGTCGTATGGGCAATTGATGAAGGCAGAAGATGTGCAAGAGCAGTGGATGCCTATCTGATGGGTTATACAAATCTTGACTGACATGAAAACATATACGGGATGGATAGCAATTTAAAAGTATATAAGGTTGAGCCTCTGGATCCCTGATCCTTATGGTTATCCTTCCAAAGGTGATAGACGGCCTTTGAATAAATTTATGGTGTAGTTTTGTAAGAGACTGCACCTTTTCATATGCATCTTCTGTTATG
>JAEDEK010000073.1 GCA_016293365.1 Bulleidia sp.
GCGATTCCTCCCGCTGATAAATCAGCAGGTTTCCTCGCCAGGTAATTTCAATGAACGAAGATATCAGAAATGAAAAAGAAAAGGAAGAACATTCCGAGCTGACAACAGATCTGCAGGAAATGACATCAACCGATATTCCTGTTGAAGTGAATGAAAATACTGCAGAAGAAATCGTGGAACAGCCAGCAAAGAAGAAAAGAAAACCTCTTTCCATCAATGTACTGATTTCATGCCTGCTGGTATGCTCGATTGCTCTGCTTGGTTTATCAGTATTTGCTTTTATCAATCGTGGTGAAATTGCCAAGAAAATACGTGATGATGCCACAACACCAACATCTTTTACAGAAACACCTACAACTGAAAATACACTTCCTTCAGAGCTGACAACACCTTCCTCCAAGACTGTGCTTGTTGACTCTGTTCACACACTGCCAGTTGATTATGTACCATCCACATTAACAGAAATCTACATGCGCTCTACTTCCGATGTCGTTATCGTAGATGAGGAAACAGGTAATAAGGCCAAGGAAATGCTGCAGGCTGCATCGGATGCAGGAATTGATATTTATGTCGTTACTGCTTACCGTTCCTATGAGGATCAGCAGAAATACTACACATCCCGTATGGAACTGCTCGGTAATTCCGAAGAAGCAAAGAAACAGATTCAGGCTGCCGGATGTTCCGAACATCAGACAGGTCTGGCTCTGGATTTTACAGATGATCCTGCCAATGCACAGTCCACTGTGGAATTTGCCAATACAGATGCGGGTAAGTGGCTGTATGAACATGCTCATGAATATGGATTCATCCTCCGCTATCCAAAAGATAAGGAAAAGATCACAGGTTATACATTTGAACCATGGCATTACAGATATGTCGGAACAGATGTAGCCAATGCGATTTATGAGATGGGTCCAGATACAACATTTGAGGAATACTACGGTATCAATCACGATGGCCAGTCATGATCTGAAACTTTCAGCCGGGGCAAGGGCTGTCATCAATCAGTGGATTCGAGTGAAAGAAGGCATGACCATCTGCATTGTCACTTCTGCTGTTCATAAAGAAGAATGTGAATATCTGGAAAAAGAAGCAGAACTTGCCGGAGGCATACCGACAATCCTGATGGTGGAACAGGAAGGGATTCATGTCGGAGCATATTTTGATGCAAATCCTGATATCTTTCTGCCATATGATGTCATTATCGGAGCTTCCGATTATTCCATTATCACAACAAAAGCTGCTGAACGGGCACTGAGTACCGGAAAGAAGGTGCTTTCTCTTCCTCTTTCTACTTCCACTTCCAGAAGCATGCTCAGTTATGATTTCATGTTCATGGACCCTGTCGAAGCAAGAATCACTGCAGAAACAGCCATTGGCATGATTGGTAAAGCTGAAACCGTACATATCACAACAAGAAGCGGTACAAGCCTGACCATTTCCATTAAGGATCGACCTGTTTCCTACTTCAATGGAAACTTCTGGCCAAGACATCCGTTCTCCAGTGCGTCTTTTGAAATCTACTGTCCGATTGTTGAAAACAGTATGGAAGGAACGCTGATCTGTGATGGAAGCTTCGGTTACATCGGAAAAGTAAAAGAACCGGTACGCATTGAATGGAAAAACGGAAGAATCGTATCCATTGATGACAGTGAAGAAGGAAAACGTCTTAAGGCATACTTTGAAACATATAAGGATCCGGAAATGTATGTTGCCGGTGAACTAGGTATCGGCCTCAATGAACTGAGCCGTTGTGTTGGAGAATGCTACATCGAAGATGAAAGTACCTATGGTACATTCCATATCGGTGTCGGCAGAAATATCGGACTGGGAGGAATCCATAAGGCAAGTGGTCACTTTGATCTTGTCACATGGCATCCTACGATCTGGTTTGATCAGAAACTGATCATGAAAGACGGCAGCTTTGTCATGCCGGACTGACAGGTGTATGTGCACCTGTTTTTTTATGTTTCAGGATGAAAAAACAGTGATACACTTATTATATAGGTTTTTAAGGAGTTTAAAATCATATGATCGAATGGCTGAAAGATGCAATATTCTATGAAATCTATCCGCAGACATTCAGAGATTCCAATGCGGATGGTATTGGTGACATCAACGGAATCATTGAAAAGCTGGATTATATCCAGGATTTAGGCTGTAATGCGATCTGGATGAATCCATGTTTTGATTCTCCATTTGTGGATGCAGGTTATGATGTACGTGACTACTATAAAGTCGCACCAAGATACGGCACAAATGAAGATCTGAAACATCTTTTTGAAGAAGCACACGAAAGAGGAATGCATGTCATTCTTGACCTTGTTCCAGGGCATACATCCAGTGAATGCAAATGGTTTAAAGAATCATGCAAAGCAGAAAGAAATGCCTATACAGACCGATATGTATGGTCAGATTCCATCTGGAATGCACCAACAGGCATTGGCAGAATTACCGGATGGCTCAGAGGTGGATATGACAGAGATGGTTCTGCGGCAGTCAACTTCTTTACTGCTCAGCCTGCTTTGAACTATGGATTCTACGAAAAAGATGAAGGACAGTCATGGCAGCAGGATATCCATGATGAAGGTCCTGTTTCCACAAGAAAAGAACTTCTAAAGATCATGAAATTCTGGCTTTCTCTGGGATGTGATGGTTTCAGAGTGGATATGGCAGGATCGCTTGTCAAAAATGATCCGAATAATATCGGTATTATTTCACTCTGGCAGGAAATCTTCTCTGCATTACGTCCTGAATATCCTGAAGCTGCATTTGTCTCGGAATGGGGTGAACCGGATGTTGCCCTGCAGGCAGGATTTGATATGGACTTCCTACTTCATTTTGGACCAAGTCATTACCTTGATCTGTTCCGTACAGAAACACCTTACTTTGGTGGGAAAGGCAATCTGAAAGAATTCTTCTCCCTGTATATGAAGAATCTGAAAAAGACAGAAGGAAAAGGTATGATCTGTATTCCAAGTGGTAATCATGATATGGACCGCATGGCGGAAACACTCACTCCTGATCAGATGAAGATGGCATTTACGTTCCTGCTGACCATGCCTGGTGCACCTTTCATTTATTATGGTGATGAAATAGGCATGCGTAAGATCCATAATCTTCCAAGTAAGGAAGGCGGTTATTCCAGAACAGGATCCAGATCCCCGATGCAGTGGGATGACAGTGTCAACTGTGGTTTCTCCTCTGCTTCTGAAGATATGCTGTATCTGCCGATTGATTCAGAGATGGCAGACACCATCAATGTCAAAGCAGAAAGAGCAGATTCCAACAGTCTTTACCATGAAGTAAAAAAACTGATCCGGATGCGTATCATTCATCCTGCTCTTGCCAATACATCTGAATTCGAACTGCTTTATGCCAGTGGAAATCCTGTTATATACCGCAGATTCTGTGATTATGAAAGTCTGATCGTGGCATTCAATCCATCCGATCAGCCATGTTCCTTCTCCTTACCACAGGGTGAAGTCATCTATTCCTTCAATGATCTCCCATTTGATCCGAATACCCTTCCACCTTTCAGTGCATATATTATTTCCATGTAACAGAAACAGAGGCTTTCGCCTCTGTTTTCACTTATTTTCCTTTGATTCATTTGATTATCTGTGTCATGCTTATTCACAATTAAGAGGAAAAAATATGACTGATTACAGAAAACTGATTGATGATTTATGGGGATATGCTGAAACAGGTTTTGAGGAATACCATTCAGCTGAAACAATGTGCACCTTTCTGGAAAACGAAGGCTTTCAGGTAACACGCAATATCGCACATATGGAAACAGCTTTTGAAGCTGTTTATGGAACAGGGAAACCTGTGATCTGCTTTTTAGCAGAATATGATGCTCTTTCCGGCATGAATCAGAAAGCGGATGTCACACATTATGAACCAGTGACATGTGCATCTGATAATGGCCATGGCTGTGGACATCACCTGCTTGGTACAGGTGCCATCCGTGCTGCGGTACAATATAGAAACTACCTGAAGGAAAACAGCCTTCCAGGTACCGTAAAACTTGTTGGATGTCCGGCAGAAGAAACCGGATCCGGTAAAGCATATCTTGCAAGAGATGGTTATTTCGATGACTGCGATATCGCCTTAACATGGCATCCATCTGTATATAACATGGTTTCCACCGGCTCTTCTCAAAGCTGTATTGCATGTTTCTTCAAATTCCATGGTGTATCTGCCCATGCTGCAGGTTCACCACACCTTGGCAGAAGTGCACTGGATGCGTGTGAGTTGATGAATGTCGGTGTCAATTATCTCAGGGAACATATGGAACCGACAGACCGGGTACACTATGCCTACATTGATGCCGGTGGAAAGGCACCAAATGTTGTTCAGAGCGAAGCCGTACTGAAATACTTTGTCAGAAGTGCTACCAATCCAAAATGCATGGATCTGTATCAAAGAGTCATTGACTGTGCCAAAGGTGCTGCATTAATGACGGGCACAACAGTAGATATCATATTTGATGAAGGTCTGAGCAATCTTGTACCAAACTTCACCCTGGAAGATGTACTGGCAGAATCTTTCAGAAAACTGTACCACCCTTGCTTTACGCAGAAACAGCTCGACTATGCTCAGTCATTCAAGGATACCTTTGATACAGAACAGTCCATCAGCTGTATTCCTTATTCTGTCAAAGACAGACAGAGCGTCATTGACAGTATCAGAAAACATCCGATCAATGATTTCTTTGTGGAAACATTCCATAGCGATGTCTGTGAAATGGGATCCACGGATGTCGGAGATGTATCATGGGTCGTCCCGACTGCCCAGATCAATACAGCATGTTACAGCTATGGTGCAGATGCACACAGCTGGCAATGGGTTGCACAGGGAAAGAGTGAAACAGCCATGCAGGCTTCCCTTCTTGCGGGTGACATTCTGTGTGATGCAGCCAAAACACTCTATCACAACCCTCATATTATTGAAGAAGCAAAGTCAGAACTGAAACAGAGACTGCAGGGCCATACTTACCAGTGCCTGATTCCTGCCGATATCATGCCTCATATTTCAAAAGCAGAATAAAAAAAAGATCTGTTGACGATAAGTCTTCAGATCTTTTCATACTCAGAATGCCCAGAAATACATTAACAGGATGTGTACGATCATCATGATCACAGCAATAGGAGCCTGTGCCTTGATGATGGAATACTTACCCTTTGTTTCCAGTAATGCTGCTGGCATAATATTGAAGTTTGCTGCCATTGGTGTCAGCAGAGTTCCACAATAACCTGCTGTCAGACCAAGTGCACCTACAACTGCAGGATTTGCACCCTGATTGATCAGGAATGGAATACCTACACCTACTGTAATAACAGAGAAGGCCGCGAAACCATTACCCATGATCATTGTGAATAATGCCATACCGATGCAGTATACTGCACATGCGATGAAGTGAGCACCTTCCGGTACAAGTCCAGCAACGAAGCTGGAAATGACTGTACCGACACCAGCTGCTGTAAACAGAGCACCAAGTGCGGATAACAGCTGTGGCAGGAATGCAACTGCACCCATGTTATCCAGAAGTCTATTACCTTCTGTAATGACGGACTTTGCCGGAGCCTTTGTAATTGCAAGAACTGCAATAACACCGAATACTGCGGAAACACCAATTGCGTTGTTACCGGAAACAATACCAACAGAAGCAAACAGTACAGATACCAGAGCCAGAATCAGAGCTGGAATGAATACCTTGTAACCGATCTTATCTGCATTCGCTCTTGTTTCTTCACGTGTTGGAACAACATTCTTTGTTTCAACAACACCGCCGATGGCAGTGATCACTGCACATGCAACAAGAAGGAAACCGATTAATGCAGATGGAACATATGGTCCAGCAATGAAGCTGAATCCCATGATGCACCAGAAGATACCTGTAGTTGTGTGTTTTGCTGTAGATGTGTCCTTGAATGCCTTTACGCCATTTGCGATGAATACAAGACCGATAATGCAGTAGAAGATTTCCTGAAGAATCGGATTGTATACTGCACTGACTTCAGCAGGAACAAGTGTAAGAGCCTGTACCATTATTTAGTACCTCCTTTTCCATACTTCTTTGCAAGTGTGATGTCATACCACATGTAATATGCAAAGCAGACTACCATTGTAATGACAGCGATCGGCCAGGAGTTTGCTGCAATGGATAATGCATCTACTGCAAATCCCTGTTCTGTCAGTGTGGAGACAATCAGAAGAGTACCGGATGCACCCATGAAGCAGTTCTGACCGAAGAAGTTACCGAAGTTTTCTGTACCAGCACAGATACCCTTGAGGAAGTCTTCTTCCTTATCATCTTCAATGACTGCATCTCCATATCTGTTGGCAATCGCACCTTCAGACATAGGAAGAATAATCGGACGGATGAACTGAACGTGACCACCCAGTCTTAAAGAGAAAGCTGCAGAGAGAATACGGATAATTGTCCATACACCCAGCAGTCTGCCAACTGTCAAAGCCTTGAGGTTCTGGATGAAATCCTTCGCCTTATCACGCAGACCATAACGTTCACAGATGCCAATAACGCCAACTGTTAAAGCAAACAGTGTAGCAGTACGGTTGGAAATGAAGGAATTACCGAATGTTTCGAAAATTCCCATGAATGTCATCGAACCTTCCATTACCGCAACAAGACCGGTTGCGATACCGGCGGCGACGACTGTTGCGATTGTATCCCATCTTAATGTGAAACCAACGACAACAATTAATACACCAATTAACTTGAGAAGTTCCATGGTTTACCCCTTTCTTTGCGCTGTTTTAAGCGACTAAGCCAGTTCATAATAACAGAAAAAATAACATATTATCCCACAATTCTGTAAATTTATGTTACAAAACATGAATTTTTGAAAACAGTTTCCTATATTCTTTCATTTCCATCACATGGAAACTTCATTCTTGATATGAAAAAAAACAGTATTCAGAATCTGTTTTATATACAATGGAATTATCAGAAAAAAGGAGAAAAAAAAGATGAAACTGATCATTGAAAAAGATGAACGTGCAATGAGCGAAAGCTGCATGCAGATTGTTCTAGGTGAAATGATGCAGGATAAGCGCGTCAACATTTCACTGACTTCCGGCAGATCCCCACGTACAATGTACAAGATGATGATTCCTTATGTAAAGGATCAGAAGAAATTCGACAAGATCGAATACTACATCTTCGATGATGGACCAAGACTTGGAGAAACACATGGTCCTGTATGGGATGAAATGCATGAACTGTTCTACACACCTGCAAATATCCCTGATTCACGTGTACACTGCATTACAAGAGAAAACTGGATGACATATGATGAAGAAATCCGTAATGCAGGTGGACTTGATCTGATGGTAATCGGTCTTGGCTTTGATGGACATTTCTGCTCCAACAGCCCACATGTCACACCAATGGACAGCTATTCCTATGAAATGGAAAGAAAGAAGATCATCGAAAAGAATCCTGTCTATAGAGAAAGACCTGAAATTCCAATGATCTATACAATGGGCCCTAAGTCCTTAATGAGAGTAAGAAGACTTGTCATGATTGTCAATGGTAAGGAAAAAGCTGAAATTCTCAAGGCAGTTCTGGATTCCCCTGTCTCCGATGCACTTCCTTCCACAGTTCTCAAGCTCCATCCGAATTTCACAATCATTGCGGATGAAGAAGCTGCTTCCCTTCTCAATCCTGCAGATTACGAAAACTGCTGATCAACCTTGTGAACATCTGTTATACAACAGATGTTCTTTTTTATATTCTTTTTACACTGTCTTTTTTTTCAAACTGTTTTACAATAAAAGAAGAAAGAAGGAGAATACATATCATGAAAATTTTAGTAACGGGTTTTGATCCATTTGGAGGTGAACCTGTCAATCCGGCTATTGAGTCCGTAAAATTACTGCCTGATACTATCGCAGGAGCAGAAATCATCAAACTTGAAATTCCTACAGTTGTTCATAAATCACTTGAAAAAATCGACGCAAAGATTGCTGAATGCGATCCTGATGTCATTCTTTCCATCGGTCAGGCTGGAGGAAGACCAGATATTACAGTAGAAAGAATCGGTATCAACTGTGATGACTGCAGAATTCCGGACAATGAAGGTAACCAGCCTGTCGATGAACCGGTGTTTGCGGATGGCCCTGCAGCTTACTTCTCTACCCTGCCGATTAAAGCAATGGTGGAAAAGATTCATGAAGCAGGTATTCCTGCATCCATTTCCAATACAGCAGGAACATTTATCTGCAACCATGTTCTGTATGGTGTCAGATACATGTGTGAACACAAATACCCTGGAAAAAAGAGCGGATTCATTCATATTCCATTCATGACTTCCCAGTGCGTTGACAAACGGAACATGCCTTGCATGTCTCTGTACGATATCGTCAAGGGACTGACAGCAGCAATTGAAGCAATTGTTACAACGGATGAAGATATCAAGGTAACAGGCGGCGCAACTCATTAAAAAAAAACGGTAAGAGAATCATCCTGTTCTCTTACCATTTTTCTTTTACAGATCACATTCATATTCTTATTATCTATAAAAAAGTGAAACTTTCTACTGTTTCACTTCTATTGTTTCCTGCGGATCTGTTTTGATCTTGCAGCAGATTTTCTTTCCTTCTTCTTCTTTTCCTGCTGTTTTCGATACAGCGCATCTTCAGCAGCGGCTGCCTCAAGTCCCCCGCCTTTGACAAGACGTACAGCTGAGAAAAGACCTGCCATAGCAATAATGACAAGAAGTACTGCAAATACAATTCCCGCGATGGATCTGACGGAAATGCTGTAGTACAACAGAGCCATTGCTGTCAATACATCCATGAATGCGGATGTTGTCAGCATCTTCTGATCGTTGATATGAATGAATACCAGAATCAGAGATATACCAAGGATAATACCAGCCATACCGTTATTGTTGATGAAAATAACAGTTCCACATCCTGCAACACCAAACAGAAATGAAAATACTGAATGATGTTCAATCTGATTTTCAAAAAGCCCTGAAAGAATCATAAACAGATAGTAGCCTACACCTGCCAGACATCCGATATAGAAAAACATCAGTCCAAACAGAAGTTCTGATAGAAGACGTGCATAAAATGCCTTTTTCCCATCATGGAAGAAAGGTGCACTCATATATAAAAGGATCGCCAGGATACCAATTA
>JAEDEK010000074.1 GCA_016293365.1 Bulleidia sp.
TGATTATCAGGATTCCAGATCAGGAGACAGGGCAAAGGAATTCCTGAAAGGCTTCAAGGGTATTCTGTGTACGGATGCTTACAGTGGATACAATAAGGTCGAGAATGTATCAAGAGCTCTCTGTAATGTTCACGCCCTTCGGAAGTTTAAAGAAGCATATAAGCTGCTGCCTAAGGGAAAGTCCAGACAGAAGTCTGAAGAGGCAGAGGCTGTACGCAGATACCAGGAAATCTTTGATTTGAATAACAAAGCTGAAGAAACAGCTTCCCGTAAGTACTTAGATCAGGATAAGAGGTTCGAATATATTACGAAAGTCAGACAGATGTACATAAAGCCTAAGTTTGATTCGTTTTTGTCATGGCTTGAATCCATTGAGCCAAAAATCGGCAGATACGCAATGAAGATGGCGATCAACTATGTGCTGAATAACAGAGAAGGACTGACGTTGTTTCTGCAAGATGGACGAATTGACCTCGGTAACAACATCACCGAAGCTTCTGTCCGTCCCTTTGCAGTGTCCAGGTCAAGGTGCAAGTTCTATGTCAGTACTACTGGAGCTGATGTCAGTGCCAAGATCTATTCAATCATCATTACCTGCGAACAGAATGGAATCAATCCATATATGTATCTGATGCATCTGTTCGAGACACTTCCACATACAGATCTGACAGATCAGGAAGCGCTTAGGAAACTGCTACCATATTCTGAAGAACTCCCATCCTATGTCAAGATGATGAGTAAGAAGGAAATTCGTCAAGTCATGGAAGAAGTAAAGAAGTCTCAGCACCAGAGTTGATCTCTGGAATAATCTACATCCCACATAACATAAAGCACCTCCATATGCAGAACTAATCACGCATACGGAGGTGCTTTTAACTACCACGTCTCAATTTGACGCATACCATGGATCATATTTCCTCTTTCATGATGGTGCTGATTCTGTTTTCCTTTAACATGGAAAAGGATTGGAGGGTAGAAATCACATACAGCACAAAGGAAATCATCGTAATCAATGCAAGTGGAAGAATAAATAGTCTTGGATAGTGATTCTGTAACAGAAACAGGATCAGGAGATCCGGAATGATTACACATAACAGAGGCACAAATCTGATCTGAAGATACTGTCTTCGTATCTGTTGTGCGCTGATATTCTGACTCATCAGGATGACAAATGCCTGTCTGTATCCATCTGTTTCCCTGCCTGTAATCACAAATACACCGATACATAACAGAACTGTAATGATGATGGTAAAACCTGTAAACAGATATCTGTAGATTTCAGATTCCTTCATCTGTTTCTGCCTTTCTTCAAACAAAGGAGAAGATGCCTGAAAGGAAACGTCGGAAAGGGATGTTAACTGTTGTGACATGTTTTCGTAGTTGCCTTTGATTTCAAACAGCTGCGGATCTTTTATAAAAGCTCCGTACAGGGAACCACCAGAAGGCATCGGGATCTGTTTGAGATATTCCACAATATCATCCGTATCATAATATATCTGCATGGCTTTCGTATCGGTTTCCTCAACCATGCCTGTCACTGTAACAGGTATTGTCCATACGGTCTGTTCCAGTTGGATATCAAGATACAGATTCTGATCTTTCCACTCGCCGTTGAATATGGTTTCTGCAGCGTTCTGATTGATCAGTACATGCAGACCTTCCGGAAGACTTCCCCTGATTGGCAGATGAGAACTGTTTTGCGGATACGGATAGATACCTGCCGCATATTCCTCGTTGTCAACAACAACCGGCAGGAAGGATGGAATCAGCGTTGCTGTAAAACCGGCCTGTTGTAATGATTCCATGCTGTCAGCTTTGACATAGATCATATCGCTGTTCAGGGTATCAGTTGAGTATGGAATCTGAAATATGATCTGTTTCAGGATGGATGATCCCTGGGATAAAACCAGAAGAACTGCAAATAGCACAGTAAACAGCACACTCTTTTTCCCTATGATTTTACGCATCAGCTGACTGACATTTTTGTGATCCAAAGATACGTTCTTTTCTTTTGCAAAGGTACCATCCGTTTCATGAAGGGTGGTGGTAATCAGACTGTGATCTGCAATGGATATGATATGATCAGCATACTGTTCCACAGCATCCTTCTGGTGTGTTGCCATGATCACGATATGATGTCTGGAATACTCCTTTAAAAGACACATGACAATCTGTCTGTTTTCGATATCCAGTGATTCCGTTGGTTCATCGCAACAGATCATTCCCGGTTCCCCGATCAATGCCCTGGCAATCCCGACTCTCTGTTTCTGTCCGCCGCTGAGCTCATCGGGGTAATGATCCAGAATATGATCGATCTGCAGTGTTTCAAGCAGTTTTCTGTTTTCCTCACTGCATGGTTTTCCAAGGAATATGTTATCCATCACATTCAGCTGTCTGATCAGTTCATAGTTCTGAAAGATGGTCATGATGGAACAGTCTGTATGACATGAACCATGGTCCAGACTGTCAAAACCGGCAATGATGTTCAACAGTGTGGACTTGCCTGAACCGGATTCTCCCCACAGGGCATATAACCCCGGTCTGTCAATGGAAAGTGAGATATCAGAGAAGATATTCTGTTTTCCAAATGACTTTGTGCCGTGTTCAATTCTCAACATGATGTTTACCTTCCGGCAATGATTCTTTCCAGCACGATCATGAATACCCCTGTACAGAAGGAAACGATCAGAAGAAGTGGGAAGGAGAATGTCATGAATGCCTGATAATAATGTTGTGATGCGAATGTATTGATCAGATTACCGGCAGGTCCTGCAATCACAGATGCCAGAATACATGAAAGAATCGTGATCATGCATGTTCGCAGGATGGTTTCCAGTAATGGGGAATACCCGTAAACATGCAGGATGTTCTTTTCCTTGACCATTCTTTTACGATAGAACAGTTCGGAAATGACATACATGCACGTAATGATCACAATGACGATGACACCATAGATCATCAGTCCTGATGGAGACTGGTAGAAAGCATGTTCCTGACCAAGTCCTTTTCCCTGATAAACGGTGATATCCACATTCGGTTTATGGAAGAAGGCATCCAGGCTCTGCGCAATGGCTGAATAGTCACTTCCCGGTTTTACAATAAAACGTACATAATCCAGTCTTACCTCATGTTGATCCTGTACGACTGCGTCAAACAATGGATTTTCGCCTACGCCGTGATTGAAGAATACCATGTGAATTATATCGTTATGGATTCCTGCCACAGCTGCGATTTTTACCTTGATTGGTTCATATACCTGCTGAGCACTGGTGTCATACTGATTTCTGTAATACCGTGTGCCAAGGACCATGGTTTTGCCAATGAGCTGTTCATAGGAATCATATCCTTCATTTTTCATATAAAGATTCGCTGTGTTCTGATCAATGATCACACTGTCATCTTCAGGAATACTGCCACAGATCAATGGCAGATCACGATATCCATTGGTCAGATCAAATACCTGAATGCGGGAAGTTTTGGCAAGTTCGGTATACAGATATGTTCTTTCTCCCGCATCTGTTACAGAAAGACTGTCAGAAGGGATCAGAACAGGAGAATCCATAGGATGATCCGCAAAAGGAATCTCATCTGAAACAGGACCGTAGGCTTTCGCATCAAACTGTTTCATTCTCTGATATTCCAGATCCATGTATGCGTCCGTATCAGAAACATACTGGCTGCTGTTGAACATTTCAACAGCGATGATATCCGGATTGTCATTGACTGCCTGAATAATATCGTCACAGGCAAACAGATCTTCTGTTGTCATGCCGTTATATTTCACACGATATCCGGACAGAGTTTCTCCGGCTGCACCGGTAGTCTGTTGTGGTACAGAAACAATCATGTTTTCCCCGTTTGCGAATGTTTCGCTGTAATCACTCTGTTTCGATACATTTCCATACAGATTGCAGAAGGAAAACAGTGAAAAGATACAGACGGCGGAAAGAAGGATCTGACCACATGTATGAGGAATACGTGAAGTCATATGTTTGATGGCCAACATGAACGTATCCTTCAGACTACGCTTTTCCATTCTGTTTCCTGCATGGGATTTTGGTTTTTCATTGATGATTTCATCTTTGACAACAATCCCCTGTTCCATGGTAATGATACGGTCAGCGTACTGCTTTGAAAGAAGGATGTCATGTGTGACAAGGATGATCTGAATATGATCGGACAGTTTCTTCAGTTCTTCCATCAACAGTTCGGTATTGTCGTGATCCAGTGCGGCGGTCGGTTCATCGCATAACAGCAGTCCCGGTTGATGCAATAATGCACGGATGAACTGTACACGTTTCTTCTGTCCGTTGGACAGTTTCTTCACTTTTCTGTTTTTCTGTTCCTCCAGGCTGAATTCATTCAGATAGTGGTCAATATCATCCCTGTCATCACTTACCAGCAAAAGATTATCCAGTACGGTCATGTCCTCAAACAGATTGAATTCCTGCGTCAGATAATCAAATTCAGGAACGTTTTCTATCGTCCCTTCATAATCACTTCTTCCTGCAATGATATTCATCAGTGTTGTTTTTCCACAACCGCTTGGTCCAAGAATCACAGTGATGCCATTGGAAGACAGATCAAGAGTAATCCCCTTGAGTGCCTGTACGTCATTATTCCGATTGTGATATGTTTTGCGGATATCTGTCAGTTTCATATGTCCCTCCATTATAGAAAAGGATGGAAGCATTTGATTCCATCCCTGTGTTTGTAATCAGAAATGATGATGCAGATTAGAAATCATATCCATGACAGACGGTTCTTGTCTGTGTAGAAGTGGAACTATAACCATAATTACAATAATCACATCTGTAAGTTGTCGTTACAGATCTTTTCTGAATCATATCAGTGCCATATACATGATGTGTACATTTGACTTCGTGGTCATTATACCAGGCACCATAAGAAGTGGAGACAATGCTGAGAGTTCCATTTCCGCATTTATTACATACGCGGGCATATGTGGATATGTCCTGTAATACTTCAGCCTCATGCACAGTGCAATCGCAGGAATGTTCAGAATGATTTTCGGCTGAAACAGGCACTGTATTGATAAAAGCAATTCCCACAACAAGAGCACATTTCGAAAGTTTTCTTAGAATACTGTTTTTCATATTATTTCTCCTTGATCCTTTTATGATTATAAGCATGCTTTGATTATACCTGAATTATACCATTATAGGTTATGATCCTGTTTACTGTCATTCTGTAAAATTCGGGCGAAATTCATGGATTTTTTACAGGAAAATGCGAAAATCTGTCATCTGGAAGGAATAAGATTTTTCCGATACAGAATACCGTATGGAAATGGATACCGTTCTTTCAGTCTTGTCAGTTTCATTGTTGGAACAGAAGATCTCCATTTTTCAAAACAAAGCAGAAGCTGATTGTTTCTGACACACGCATTGACTGTATGAATGTTGACAAAAGTTTTCTGGGGTATGATTGTATTCTGTTCGCCATTTTCCAGATCAATGATGATCTGATCATATGCAGGGTGGTATCCTTTGACAGGTGTGACGATGGATTGATGATGAATCTGATGGATTGAAACGGATTCCTGGCCATAAAGATCATTTCCTGGTGGTACTGCAAGGCAGAGATATGTATAACCGATTTGATAAAAGCCATAGTCAGAAGGAAGGTGATCCAGATCTTTTGGAATACAGATACAGTGAATATCGTTTTCCATCATGATGCTGATCAGTTCTTCGGGAGTGGAAATCGTATCCGGTATGTATTTCAGGCAGAGCTTTGTTTCGGGATGATGTCTGGTTAACAGTTCCAGTTGATCCATCATATACAGTGCAGGATTCATAAGAGAAGTGGCGATATTGATCACCGGAGGCATCGTTTCCGTATTCTGTATCAGAAGGGCATCACTGCAGGCATGATCATACATGTCTTTCATATGACAGGTTCTATTATAAAAGAGTTTTCCTGCAGGTGTCAGTTCTGATCTGTTGCTTTCAAAGAGTATGATGCCTGTCTCCTTTTCAAGCAGGTCCAGTCTTCTGTATAGTGCGGAAGCGGAAGAGTTCAGAAGCTCGGCGGCTTTGCGTACGTTACCTGCGTGTACAACCGTGAAAAACGTATCCAGCAATGTAAAATCCATGATGTCCTCCCTGTGTTGAGAATATTATTTTAGCATCTGATATCGTATATGGATGAATGGGAAAGAAAATAATACGGTATATGCGGATAAAGATTCTGAAAAGAGTATTCCTGTTTCAAACAGAGCGGTTTTGCGGTAAGATGAACAGTGCAGTAAGGAAAGAGAGATGTGTTATGAAATCATTGGAAATGTATCAGAAACTGGCACGACTGATTGTGCGTAGAGGATTGAATGTACAGAAAGGGCAGCCGGTTGTGATCAAAATTGATGTCCGCCATCATGATTTTGCGGATATGCTTGTAAAGGAAGCGTATGAAGCCGGCGCAAAGACGGTTGAAATCGACTGGAAGGATCCGGTTCTTACCACATGCCGTACATTGTATGAGGATGAGGAAACACTGTGTGATGTACCACAGTGAATGTATGATCAGATTCGTACAAGACAGGATAATGGTGTATGCAGCGTCAGCGTGCTGTCAACTTCACCGGATTGCTTTAAGGATGCGGATCATGCAAAGATGGCAAAGATGAATATCGCTGTCAGTAAAAAGACAAAGGATCTGTCATCCTACTTCATGAACAACATCGGACAGTGGTGTGTTGTCGGTATTCCGGATATACAGTGGGCAAAATCACTGTTTCCGGAATTGAGTGAAGAAGAGGCATTTGAGAAACTGGAGAATGCGATCTTTGAGGTATCACGTGTGGATGAGGAACATGATCCGGTTGAAACATGGGAAAAACATGATGCCACCCTTGTGGAAAATGCGAAGAAGATGAATGCATATGCATTTGATTCCCTGCACTTTACAAGTGAACTGGGAACGGACATTACCGTTGGACTTGTGAAAAATCATATCTGGGCAGGTGGTAATGGGGCAACACCAGAAGGTGTTGTATTTGATATTCTATCCAATGATCTGTTGTGGTCAAAGCACAGTAAAATCTGGCACCTGTATGTTTACAGCTGCCATGTTTGATTATTGGGTATTGTGTTATGACAGTAATGACACCCTGTTCCAGTATCTCAGAAATGTATCCTTGTGTTTGTATGCTGTAGAGAATGACAGGCAAAACTGTCTTGCATGATGGATGACTTTTACTGCAATCTTCTGGTATCTCAGTCTGTATGTGTTCATCATCATTTTCCGATCATCTTTCTCCAGTATCTCTGATTGGAAAATGTGGTAAATATTGTATGCAAATGACTTGAGAAGAAATTCAAAGTCGTTCGCATCAAAGCTTTCATGTGATAGCACTCCTGCATCAAAGTCATTCTTTAACTCCTTGTTGAAATTCTCGGAAGCTCCTCTTTCCTCATAAAAATCCATAACTTCCTTTGGATCGTGTATGATGTCATTTGTGACTACTGCATGGATTACAGGAAGCAGTTCTTGCTGATTATGCTTGTCCACTACCCAATATGCTTTATATACAATACGGCGATCACCACTTTTTGCTATTGAATATCGCATTTCCCCATAGTATGGATGATCCTGTGTATACTCAAATGGCTTCACTCCTTTTTCGTACATATCTGCTTCTGCTGAGGTGTGTAGTTTTTTGTATCCTTTTGCACGGGTATAATAGGTAATATCGATTTCTTCAAGATATTTCAGCAGTTTTGTATCGTAAAATGCACTTTCTGCTCTGAATCTGATATTTCCCTTGTTCTCCAGGTATGGCATGACACTCTTTAACAGATCAATGATGCCATTGGCAGAATATGCGCTTCCTGTTCTGAGCACTGGAGAAAGAATCAGTTTTGAGGTGAACTCGGTAAGGATAAGTGGATGTAAACCAACATCAGAATAATGATGAATGTATGCAGCTCCCTCCTGATTTCCATTTGTTGTTACCATAGTAGAGTCCGCATCCAGGATTGGATCTTCGATGTTGTGGTTAACATGATCACATGCCATTTTTGTTACAATCTCTCTGAAAGATGCACAGGATTTAAAAGAAACACGATCAAAGAATCTGGAGACCGTTGGTTGAGAACAGGCACTCACAAACTGACAGAGTAAAGGATCATCGATCAGTACTTTCTGATCCGCCTGATTGTGATAACCAAGAAGAGTGCGACACAGGCACTGATACACAATCATTGCATTTGAATACAATGGTAGATAACGTTTGTCATTGAAAGGAATCTCACGTAATACATTCATGATGTTCATTTTTTCGAGATACTTCATCAAAAGGATAGCTCCACCATCACTGGAGAGGTTACCTCCGTTAAAATCGACCTTGTCAAAACGTGTATTGGAGTTTAACATATTCATGGGATTCCTTTCTTTGGTTTGGGTACTATTATTATAAAGGAATCCTTTTTATATTTGGGCATAAATAAGCCAAAATCATACAAATATCACTTCACCAGATGGGTGAAGTGAAACACTTTCATAAACAGTTATATTCATGCGGAAATCCCGCATTTTTTACTTTCTCATGAATAATTCAGGTTACAGTAGCTCTGAAATCTACCAGTCCAGCCCGACTATTGTACTGGAACTAAATCACATTAAGTTTGAACTGACACCTGCTTATCTTCAGTTTGGAATGTATTACATTCCGAATGGACCGAGCACTTGGATGTATACGGATCCTGATGGTTTCTATAGTACATTGACCCAATGCAATGTAAAAAATGCATATAAAATTAAGCCGGTTGTGCGACTCGTCAAGCACTGGAATATTGCTAAAAACTATCGAAATATGGCTTCATTTGCGTTAGAAAAGAAAATAGCGGAAGAAATGACTTATTCGTACATGACGTGTACATCTTACATGGATTATTTGAAAAAAGCGCTTAATGTGATAAAGTATGATACAGATATTGAGAGAGTAAATATTGCCATTGGCCATATTGATTCTGCTTTAGACTATGAAGAAAATGATATGCCCTATTTAGCGTTGGCTGAAATAAAAAAGGCATTCCCGGAGG
>JAEDEK010000075.1 GCA_016293365.1 Bulleidia sp.
GTCTTTTCTGTAGCGCTTCATACTGCCCTTGCCTTCATCATCACGATCGACATAGACAAAACCATAACGTTTTCTCATCTCACCTGTTCCAGCAGATACCAGGTCAATGCATCCCCACATGGTATAACCCATCAGTTTTACACCATCGATGTTGATCGCATCATCCATGGACTGGATGTTCTGACGCAGGTAGTCAATACGATAGTCATCGTGAACCTTACCATCGACAAATTCATCGTTCCATCCGATACCGTTTTCTACGATCCATACCGGTTTTCTGTATCTGTAGTACAGTGTATTGCAGGCAAGACGCAGACATGCCGGATCAGTTGCCCATCCCCACGCATTTGTTTTGACATATGGGTTAGGAACACCCATGACAAAGTTGCCTGTACTTGGTGGCAGACCTTCTGTATGCTTTGTAACAGTGTTGCTGCCATAGCAGGAGAAGGAAAGGAAGTCTGCAGAATACTTTTCAATCAGTTCATAATCTTCCGGTGTATCATCCAGAACAATGCCCTTTCTTTCATATTCCTTCAGCTTGTATTCCGGATAGAAACCACCTGTCTGCACATCAGAATACCAGAGTGTTGTCTGTTCTCTTTCCAGAGCCAAAATCTGATCTGCAGGATCACATGTATAGCTGTAGGTTGGACCATAGGCAAGCATCTGACCGATCAGAATATCCGGATGATGTTCATGGGTATAACGGACAACCTTTGCACTGGCAACAAACTGGTTATGCGCTGCCTGTGCCTTGGCCTGATCAGAGAAATCTGTCAGACCACCTGCCATATAAGGCATCATGGACATGATGTTGATTTCGTTGAATGTCAGATAGTACTTGACCTTACCGACATAGCGTTCAATGACAGTCTCTGCATAGCGTTCAAAGAAGTCAATGCATCTTCTGTCCTTCCATCCGCCATATTGAATGGTAAGGTTGATCGGTGTTTCATAATGAGACAATGTGACAAGCGGTTCAATACCGTACTTTGCACATTCATCGAATACTTCATCATAGAACTTCAGACCTTCTTCGTTCGGTGTTTCATCATCTCCATTTGGATAGATTCTTGCCCAGTTCATGGACAGTCTGAAACACTTGAATCCCATCTCACCCATTAATGCAATGTCTTCTTTGAAGTGGTGATAGAAGTCCGTTGCTTCATGAGATGGGTAGTATTCACCTTCGTTGATGGATGGAATACATCCTTCTGGAATGAAGTGTTCCGTCTGCTGGCCGAAACCGATGGCAGTACTTCCTGTTTCACCCGTGACAGGATTTTTCCATGTCACACGTCTTGCGACTGTATGGGAGCCGTTTGTCAGTGTATCACTTGTATTGATACCCTTTCCACCTTCCAGATAACCGCCTTCATACTGGTTGGCAGCAGTTGCACCACCCCATAAAAACTCTTTTGGAAATGCCATATGATATTTTCCTCTTCTTTCTGTTTCTATTGTAGCAGAAGAAAAGTGGAATCGTTTTCACGTTCCACATCATGAATCAGATTTCTGAAACCATCCGATGATCTGACCGGAAAGAATGACAGTTAACAGTGACCAGATGATTCTGGTGCAGGAAATATAGGACAAAGAAAGAATCAGTACAGTCAGATCAGATGTGAGATAGATATTCTGTACAGGGATGCCGGTCATATCATGAATGCTCATGGCAAGAGCATCATCTCCGCTTGTTGCTCCACCAAGCCTGACACATATACCTGCTCCAATTCCAATGAATAAAGCTCCTGCAATGGATGCGGTAAACGGATGATGAACAATGTCAGGCCACAAAGGTGGAAACAGTTCACAGATCGCATATACCACAGAATAGCCTGCAGAAGCGATCAGAGATTTCAGTATGAATGTATGTCCCAGCCTTTTCCATCCCCAAAGATAACATGCACCATTCAGTACAATGGATGTAAACGCCGGTGATAAAGCAAGCCAGTGATTCAGCAGCAGCAATGCACCGAAAATACCGCCTTCGGTAATTCCTGCTGTTGCATGGACATGGTACATGCCGAATGCCTGAAAGCCGGATGCAAGAAACAGTGTGACTGCTGTTTTAGAAGAAATATGCAATCGATCGAATGTCATTCAATTCCCCCTTCCATATGTATTTCGATATGTATATCAAAGACTCTGTTCTGTTTTTCCATGTCCAACAGGAATGCCTTTCGCTCAAGGCCTCCTCCAAATCCGGTTAATGAACCGTTTTTTCCAATGACCCTGTGACATGGGATCAGGATGGATACCGGGTTGTTGTGTACTGCCTGGCCGATTGCCTGAGCTGACATGGTAGCTGACAGTTTCCGGGCAAGATCCAGATAGGAAACGGTTGAGCCATATGGAATATCACATAACATTTTCCATACCTTATAACGGAATGGCGTACCACCTGTCAGGTGAACCGGAAGGATGGCCTGCATGCTTTGTCCATGAAAGTAGGCATCCAGAATCTGTGCTGCTTTGATCAGGAGAGGATCTGTATCATGATCGTTCCCTGTCCCGTCAAAACTGATTTCTGTGATGCCGATCTCATCACAACGGATACACAGTGGCCCGATTGGTGAATCATACAGCATGGATCTATTTGACATTGGCAATATAATCCCTGACTTCGATCAGGTCCTTTCTGACAGCCGTGCAGATGGATCGGATCTGCTCATCAGGCTGTTTGAGATCCGGTACCATAACAACCGGAATATTTCCATTGACTGCTGCCTGTACACCAGACACGGAATCTTCCAGAACAAGACAGTCTTCTTTCGGCAGGTTCAGTCTGCGTACTGCTTCCAAAAATACATCCGGTGCAGGTTTACCTCTTCCCACTTCATCCACATACACGAGCGTTTCAAAAAAGTCAAAGATGCCATGGACATGCAGGATCAGTTCTGCCTTTTCCTTCAGATTGGATGTCGCAAGGCCGATCCGGATATCATTTTCTTTCAGGAAGGACAGAATTTCATGCACACCTTTTTTCAATGGCACACCCTGTTCTATTCTGTTCCGTTCAATAACAGCTTCCTTTGCGGCAAGATCCTGGATCTCAATCGGCAGGTCATAGTTTTCGATCAGATATGCAAAGTTTTCCATATCGGCTCTTCCACAGATATTCTGCGTATACTCCTGCATCGTCATCGAATACCCATATTCTCCAAGTATCTGATTGAAAATGTCGTAATAGACAGGCTCTGTATCGGTTAACAGCCCATCCATATCAAAAATCACACCACGAATCATCATTCCCTCCAATCACACTGCTGCTCATGTCCATTGATCACACCCACAGCCATCAGAAATGACTGGATGATCACTGTTCCTGTATATTTCATTCCCATCCGTTTCATCTGTTTTGAGATTTCATCTGATAAAGGGGAACGGATCGGATTACAGTCACGGATGGTTTTTCCGCCTGTAAATGACCACAGCCAGCCATCAAAACTGCCATGATCTTTCTGAATCTGCAGGATGATACGGGCGTTATGCACCGCTGCTTCGATCTTTCTGCGATTGCGGATGATGGAAGCATCCTTTACTAGCAGATTCACTTTGTCTATGTCATATCCTGCCACTGTTTCAATTTCAAACCCATCGAATGCCTGCTCAAATGCCTGCTTTCGATTGAGTATTGTTTCCCAGCTCAGCCCTGCCTGAAATCCTTCCAGTACCAGCATTTCAAACAGGAGTCGATCATCATGTACAGGAACACCCCATATATGATCATGGTAATGTACATACAATGGATTTGACAGATTACACCAGCTGCATCTTCTTTTCATATCACACCTTAAAAAATACAGGAATCTCTTCCTGTATTTTACCATAACCTACTGGTGAATCCAGCGGTCCCATTCCTCAATGATGGATTCATCCGCAAAATAGTTGACCTTCATGGCAGCTGTCACTTCCGCAAGTGTACGGTTTGTTGTCTGTACCGCAGCTTCTGTTCCTTCTTTCAGGATTCTGTATACAGCTGGCAGATCCGCAGCCCATCTGGCTCTTTCTGCACGGATCGGTGCAAGCATGTCTTCCAGTACCTTGATCAGGAATTTCTTGCATTTGACATCGCCAAGACCACCTGCTCTGTAGTGATCCTTTAAAGCATCCAGATTTTCATATTCCGGCAGGAATCTTGCAAAGTGGTCTGGACGGCAGAAGGCATCCAGATAGGTAAATACCATGTTACCTTCCACATGTCCTGGATCGGATACATTGACATGCAGAGGGTCAGTATACATACCCATGACTTTCTGCTTTACCGTCTTTTCATCATCAGACAGAAAGATGCAGTTGCCAAGGGACTTGGACATCTTTGCCTTACCATCTGTGCCTGGAAGTCTTCTTTGAGACTGCAGTTCCGGTAACAGGATTTCCGGTTCTACAAGAATATCGTTTTTATAAGTGGAATTGAACTTACGGACAATTTCTCTTGTCTGTTCAATCATCGGTTCCTGATCTTCGCCAACCGGAACCGTTGTTGCCTTGAAGGCAGTGATATCAGCAGCCTGGGATACCGGATAGGTAAAGAATCCAGCAGGCAATCCAGCCTGGTTGTCATTGGATTCGCTGTTTGAAAAACCACGCATTGCCATTTCAGCCTTTACCGTAGGATTACGGGAAAGACGCTGGGTTGTGACAAGATTCATATAATAGAATGTCAGTGCATGTAATGCAGGAATATTGGACTGCACACAGATATGACATTTTGCAGGATCAATGCCGACAGAAAGATAATCCAGTGCCACTTCAATCATATTGTCTCTGATTTTCTGCGGGTTATCCCAGTTATCTGTCAGAGCCTGATCATCTGCGATCAGAATATAGATTTCATCATATTCTCCGGAATTCTGCAGTGCGACTCTTCTCTGCAGGGAGCCGACATAGTGGCCCAGATGCAGTTTTCCTGTTGGACGGTCACCTGTCAGAATGATTTTCTTCTTACAGTCTTTTGCTAACATAGTAGATGTTGCCTCCGTTATTCTAAACTGAAGTCTATTCTACCATAGACAACGAAAAAAAACCGCATTTGCATGCGATTTCAGATGTTGGATTCCATGTAGCGGTGAATAATGACACGGATGATGTCCGCAGCAAGCTTTGGATCATCGTTGCAGACAACATATTTGTAGTTGCCGATCAGTTCCATCTCTCTTGCAGCCTTGGCAATTCTTTCCTGAATGATTTCTTCCGGTTCAGTAGCACGGCCTCTGATTCTCTTTTCCAGCTCTTCCATGCTTGGTGGTACGATAAAGATCGTAAGAGCATCTTTTACCTTTTCCGTTACCTGCATGCATCCCTGTACTTCAATTTCCAGAATGACATTCTTTCCCTGATTGCGCAGCTTTTCAACTTCCTTTAATGGTGTGCCATAGTAGTTGCCGACAAATTCAGCAGACTCCAGCAGTTCGCCATGATCACGTGCCCGTTCAAATTCTTCACGTGTGACGAAGAAGTAATTAACACCATCCACTTCACCAGGACGTCTGCTGCGTGTTGTCATGGATACAGAATAGGCAAGTTTCAGAGCCGGATCATTGACAAATTCCTTCAGAATGGTTCCCTTACCGACACCGGACGGACCACTTAATACGATCAGTAAACCTCTTTTGGACATGAGTTCCCCCTTTGATATGTTTACAGCATACTCTTTAATTGTAAAAGCGTCAATCATGTTACAATAGCATGCAGAAAAGGAAAAATGATATGGCATTAGATGGAATTTTACTCAATCGGATCGTACCGCAGATCGCAGAACATCTGCCTTTACGCATCCAGAAAATATGGAATATTTCTGCTACGGAACTTCTGTTTCAGGTCCATGGCACATATGGAAAACAGCAGCTTCTGATTTCGACTCACTCGGTTTATAACCGCCTTCTGCTTTCTGACCGCAGCTATCCTACTCCAGCTGAACCAGGCAATTTTGTCATGGTATTGCGGAAGTATCTGGAAGGTGGTGTGATTGAATCCCTGCAGCAGGCAGATCTGGACCGCTGGTGTACATTGACCATTACAAGACACAACAACCTCGGGGATCGGGAAACACTGCATCTGTATGTAGAGCTGATGGGCAAATATGCCAACGTCATCCTTGTCGGTACGGATGGCAGAATCATCGATGCCCTCAAGCGCATTCCTCCATTTGAAAATGCAAGAAGAACGATACATCCAGGTGCACAGTTTGTACCTGTCCCACCACAGGATAAAAAAAATCCATTTACCTGTGAAATCGTGGATCCGGAAGTATCTCTGACACGTCAGTTCGGAGGTTTTTCCCCTTTCCTGTCCAAAGAGGTGGAATACAGAATGGCCCATGGGCAGTCCTTTTCTTCCATCATGCAGGAAATCGCATCTTCTGATCAGCTGTATGTCTATGAATCAGATGGAGAACCACAGTTTCACTGTATTCCACTGACCCATCTTGGTCGATGCAGACAGTACGGTATCTTTGAAGGTTTTGATGTCCTGTATTATCATCGTGAAGAAAAAGAAAGAATCCGGCAGATGAATGGTGATGTATTCCGCTTTGTCAGAAAAGAGCTGAAACATCAGGAAAACAAGCTGCCGCGCCTGATGAAAGAGCTTGACATGGCAATGGACTGCGACCAGTACAGAATTTATGGAGATCTGCTGTATACCTATGGAATTCAGGATACAAAAGGAATGACATCCATTGTCCTTAAATCTTATGAAGATGATTCTGATATCACAGTTCCCCTGGATCCAAAACTCGATGGTCCACGCAATGCCGCAAAACACTATCAGAAATATGGCAAACTGAAAAAAGGTCAGATGTACATGCAGGAGCAGATTGAGATCTGCAACCGTGAGATCACCTATTTTACCGGCATACTGGAACAGCTGGAGCAGGCTGACTTTGATACGACAACAGAAATTGTGGATGAACTTGTCAGACTTGGCTATATCGAAGAAAAAAGACGGAAAAACAACCGGAAATCCAGAAAGAAAAACACAAAAGCAATACCGCATGTCACAACGGTCACACTGCCGAATGGAGTTTCCATCAGCTATGGCAGAAACAATCTGCAGAATGATGAAATCACATGGCATCTGGCAAAAAAGAATGAGATCTGGATGCATGCCAAGGATTATCATGGATCCCATGTTGTGATTCATACCGAGCATCCGGATGAAGATACCATCCGCATTGCGGCAATGACAGCTGCATGGTTTTCCAAAGGCAGGATGTCCTCCTCTGTACCGGTCAACTGGTGCCCTGTAAAAAATCTCAAAAAGATTCCAGGAGCAAAGCCGGGTATGGTACAGCTTGGATCCTATCGAACCATCTACATTGATCCGGATGAAGATACGCTTGTATCCAACGGGATCCCGATTCTCTAAACACCGTAACAGGTGTTTTTTTCATAAATCACAATCGATTTCCAGCTTCTGAAAAGATGTTTTCATACATTATTTCATGAAAAAAGTGCAGATTCTTTCACTGCACTGTTATTCAGCATTCAGATTTGCATTGGCGATGTTTTTAAGTTTACGCACTTCATAGGAGCGCAGTCTGCGGTACTGTCCCTGACGCAGCTGTCCAAGGTCGAGAAATTCATACTGAATGCGATTGAGGCGCGTAACTTCACAATGGAAAAATTCCATCATTCTTCTGACCTGTCTGTTTCTGCCTTCCTGAATGGTGATCTGCAGAACTGTTCTGTTTTTCTTTCTGCTTCGCTGCAGAACGATGACTTCCGAAGGAAGTGTCTTTCCATCTTCCAGATTGATGCCGTTTTCCAGCATACGGCACATGTCATCTGTGATGATGCCTTTTACTGCCACTTCATATGTCTTATGTATGTGGTTCCTTGGATGCATCATCAGATTGGCAAACTCACCATCATTTGTCATGATCAGAAGACCAGTTGTTTCATAATCCAGTCTGCCTACCGGGAAGATCCGTTCTCGAACATCCTGGAAATAGTCCATGACGGTTTCTCTGTCTTTGTCATCATTGACGGTACATACACATTTTTTCGGTTTGTTGAACAGGAAATAGACCTTCTGTTCCTTTCCAATTTCAACTCCATTGACTTCCACGGTATCAGAACTGCTGACCTGTACGCCCATCTGTCGAACTGTTTTACCATTGACTTTTACTTTGCCTTCAACAATGAGCTGTTCTGCTTTACGTCTGGACGCGATCCCTGCCTGGGCAATGACTTTCTGTAATCTTTCCATATATTCTGTTTCCTTTTAATGTCTGTTCTGTGTGTTTCCCCAGAAGGCACTGCCTGCCTTGGAGTAATCATTGAGGATCATGACCGGGATTCTTTCATATCGTGCATCCTGTTTTGATAGAAGTGCACAGGCTGAAAGCCTGGCATTTCCATCGATACACTGATATCCATCTGTGATCCTGTTTACCTGTACCGGGATGGCGATTCCTCTTTGACGGATGGAATCGATGAGTCTTTCACATTCCACCGTTTCATACTGTATTTCATTCAGATTTACGATTGTATTGATCATATCCGCTACCGTGGCTCATTGTATCACAGCATCACCAAAAAGGAAGAAGAAAGTCTTACACTTCTGTCATAAGTGATTGGTTACTCTTGGCATTCAGGGCATTCCGTCCTACAATTTTTGCCATGAACAGTCTTACGATAGCAGCAAAGACCGCAATGGTCATCTTTCCTATGATTGCCATTGTGGCAACAGTACCGTTTATGATCGGTCAGTATCAGAAATATGGATCCGTATCCCCATACAGGTATGTTGTTGTATTTTCCTTTATCCTGTATGGGCTGATGTGTTATTTCCTTGTCATTCTGCCTTTACCGGATCCAAAAGCTGTGTATAATCCTGCCGGTTATAATCTGCAGCTGTTCAGTTACCTTCCGGAAATTGCACAGCAGTATGATTTTTCATCCTCTTCCGGAATACTGCACTTTCTGAAAAATGCGGTCTATCTTGAACCGGTACTTAATGTCATCATGCTGATACCGTTTGGGATCTATCTGC
>JAEDEK010000076.1 GCA_016293365.1 Bulleidia sp.
ATGTAACGAATGCGCCAAGGCGATCATCCAGTCAGGCATCAGAAGAATTGTCTATGAATCTGATAAATATGATGGCGTGGATACAAACATCGCATCCAAACGCATGCTGCGTGCGGCAGGTGTGGAACTGGTCAGAATATCCAATACAGTAAAACTGACCGTTGAAAAAACTGAAAATAACTGATTGACAACCGTTTCACAAGTATGTAATATTTTTACTGTCATGGGAAAACCATGCGAACTGACAAGCCCATAAGGGGTTAAATGGCTACACGGACGGCCGTTGTCAAATGCCGAAGACCTGTCGAAGAGACAGGAACCGTATCGGAAGGATACGGATCTGAATGGTAAAACATTCATTTATAAGGTGGTTACTTATAACCATATGCATATACATGCAACTTGTAAACTGTCTTTGGATTCGCATTTCCCATGGGAGAGCTGAAGTATTTTTGAAGAACTGTTTTTTGCGGGATGTATGGGTATGCATGCATCTCGTTTTTTTTGTTTTATAAGGGGGAAAAGTGAAGTGAAATTGAAAAAAACAGGTTGCCTTCTGATGGCTTTGATTCTCAGCAGCTGCAGTGCTGCACCTTCCACATCAGATGTTGTGGAAACCGTACTGGAAAAGGACCAGAACGCATACCTTTCCAGTGTGAATGTCGACTATGGATATGAACTTGCTCTATCCATGGAAGAAATCCGTGATAATGCGGTGCTCGGTTATCGTACAGCAGGGTCACCAGCCGAAGCAGAAACAGGTGAAATGCTGAAAAAGGAAATGGAAAACATCGGATTACAGAATGTGAGAAAGGATACATTCACACTCGATGGTTGGACATTTGATCATGCAAGACTGAGTTATAAGGATCTGAATGATGAAACAGTCACTGTTGAGCTTGGCGGCTATCAGTGCAATCTGAATACAGATGGGGAAAAGGAAGTGATCATCATCGATGGAAATGACGGCACATATGCTGATCTTTCCAGCCTGGATGTAACGGATAAATATGTTCTGGTTGATATCAATCAGAGAGAAAACTGGTGGATCAACTATCCTGCCTATGAAGCACATCTTGCCGGTGCGGCAGGTATCATTGCTGCGCAGGATGGAGGATATGCTGAAGTCAGTGAGGAAGCACTGAATGCCCAGGATATCTGCGGTCCTGCTGATGCACCTGCACTTTCCATCTCCCGTAAGGACATGGATGCCATAAGAGAAGTTATGGAGGAAAAGGGTGTTCAGCAACTCACTGTCACACTGGATGTGGAAAGTACAGTGACGGAAGATACTACATCCTGTAACATTGTCGGTACCATTCCGGGCAGAAGTGATGATATGGTGCTGATGAGTGCACACTATGATTCCTACTTTGCCGGATTCCAGGATGACAATGCCGCAATTGCACTGATGATGTCCATCGCAAAAGCAATTCTGGACAGCGGTTATAAACCGGAAAAAACACTTGTCTTCTGTGCGATGGCAGCAGAGGAATGGGGTGTATCCAATACAAGATATGACTGGTCAACCGGTGCCTATAACCAGATCTTCCGTGTTCATCCGGAATGGGTTGGTAAGGTCATTGCGGATATCAATTTTGAACTTCCGGCAATGAATGAAGGTGATACGGATCAGATCCGTTCCAGCTATGAACTGAAAACATATCTGGAAGAATTCGCACAGACAGTTCCTGCTGTAGACGGTATTTTTGAAAAGGGCATTGAAGTCATTGTTCCAACACAGACATGGTCGGATGATTTCTCTTTGTCCATTGCCGGTGTACCTTCCACTGTGACTGCATTACGCGGTGGCTTTGCACAGACACACTATCATTCTCAGTTTGATAACAGAGATACCTACTCCAGGGAAGCATTCACATTCCATCATAACCTGTATGGCATGCTGATGCTTGCGTATGATCAGCTGGCTGTATCGCCACTTGATTTTACGGTAAGACTCAATGCACTCAAGGAAGTGACTGACTCTGAAATATTAAGTGAAGATCAGAAATCTGTACTGAATGAAAAGATCGATGCTGCACTGGCTCTTGCAGAAAAAGCCTATGAAAAGGTACAGGAAGCAAACAATGCATATGCGTCTGCACTGAATGATGGTGATGAAAAGAAGGCAGAGGAAGTACTGGCACAGTATGAACAGTTCAACGACCAGCTGCTTTCTGCTTTCAGACTCTGCGAAGATTATTTTGTCAGACTGACATGGGAAGATGTATCCCAGTTTCCACATGAGCATTCTGTCAATAATCTTTTGAATCTGCAGGCCGCAGCAGATGCACTGGAAAACGGTGAAGTATCCACTGCACTGGATGAATACCTGTGGGCAGTTGACAACAACTGGTATGCCTATGACTTCTCCAAAGAAACATTTGACTATTTTACAGATTATGTTTTGGACCAGCCGGCTGACAGACTGATGTGGGGGAATGGCAGAGTTCAGGGACACAACGATCTGTATGATCTGATTGCTTCTTTGTCTGATAAAGAAGATGGTGATGATGTCGCAGAGCAGATATCTGTTCTTAAGGCATGCATCGACAGCGAAACAGTACTGCTGCAGCAGCAGGTTGATCTTGAATGTGAAGGTCTGGATGCTCTGTGCAGTGCATTGAATGAAATGATTGGATAAAAAAAGAATACGGAATGACTACAGTCGTTCCGTATTTTTAAAATGCAGTTTTGCTACTTTTTCCAGGTTTTCTCTGCCGTATCTGCGGATGAATTCTGTTCCACTTCGATCTGCCTGTGCACCTCCACCTTTATGGAATGTCATATCATACTGCTTTTCCATTTCATCCCATTTTACAAGAAATGCATAGCGGGCAATGACGGAAGCAGCACCAACAGATGGATATCTGTCTTCCGCCTTTGTTTCAAAGTTGATGCCTCTGATGACCTGTGGCTCATCTTTAAGATACCGGTAATACGTATTTTCCGGGGTAAACTGATCAATGGTGATCAACCTGGGCAGGCCGCATTTACGGTTCAGATTCACATATGCCTTATTGTGCAGCTTTGCCTTGATCGCATTCATGTTGTTATTTTCATGCACACGATTGTACGATGCATTATCGAGAATCAGAAGGGAGTGAGGTAATGCCTGTAACAGCTCAGGACCGATCTTTCGGATCTGCTCATCTGTCAGCTGTTTGGAATCACGGATACCCAGCTTCTGGATCAAAGGATATGTTGTATCATCCACAATGGTGGCACAGACGCATACCGGTCCAAAGTAATCACCTGTTCCGACTTCATCACTGCCTGCCTGTGGGAGTGTGTCTGTATCTGTTATTTCTGCCTGTAATGGTACAGGGGGTTCCTGCATGAATGGGGATGCATAAACTTCTGCATCCTTTCCCTGAAATACGGTTTTTCCACTTTCATAACAGGTGATGACACAGTTTTCACATCGCAGCTGCCACCTGGCATACGCAGGTGCTTTGGCTTTGTTGTTGTAGAAAGTCTGAAACAGCTGATCTTCCTGAGATGAACTCAGCTTTAATGTAATGACGTTATTATTCATGGTGGTATTTTACCATCATGTATCATGAAAACAATATGTTTTGATGTGTCAGATGCATACGGATGGGAAAATCTGTTAAGATAATGAACAGGTGATTAATATGAGTATAGAAAAAAGTCTTGAACTGGATGTCATACTGGCCCAGGTGGAACGATATTGTGATTTTTCATCAGGAAAGGAAAGGGTACGTGCCATTACTCCGTCTTTTGACCGTCTTGTCATACAACGGGATAATGCAAGAATCAAAGAAGCACTTGCCTGCACAGTCAAATACGGACCATGTCCGATTACTGCCATGTCGGATCTGCGTCAGACGCTTGCAGACGCAAAACGGGGAAGAATTCTTTCTCCGCAGGAGTGTCTGGATGAGATGCGCCTGATCGGAGGTATCCGTACCGCAGTGAACTATGCGTCCACTCTGGTGGATATTCCGCATCCGGACATCGGAGAACTGTTTGATTCCTTGATCGTCCATGAAAGACTGGAAAACGATTTGAAGCGGATTTTCAATGAATATGGAGAGATCATGGACAATGCCTCCAAAGATCTGCAGTCCATCCGTTCATCCATGCGCAGAATTGATGGAGATATTGCTTCCGCAGCTGCTGCATTTGTGGCATCTCATTCTTCCAGTGTGGTGGATTCCATTGTTACATACCGCAACGGCAGAGCAGTCGTACTGATCCGTGCTACAGAAAAGAACAGTTTCGGTGGTATGGTATATGGCGATTCTGCTTCTGGGCAGGCTTCTTACGTGGAGCCTTCCGCACTGGTTCCCCTCAACAATAAAAGAGCATCTTTGATTGAACAGGAAAAAGAGGAAATCAACCGGATTCTGAAACAGTGTTCCGCATGGATCGGTTCTGTGGCGGATGAGGAAACCGCCAACATTGAAACGATGGCACTTCTGGATGAAATCTTTGCCAAGGCAAAATGGGGCAGAGATCACGACTGCTGTGCAGCCTGTCTGAGTGAATCAACAGCTCTGCATATTGAAAAAGGCAGACATCCTCTGATCGATCCTGAAAAGGTGGTTGCCAATACATATAACCTGTCCTCCACCCAGAATATTCTTCTGATCACCGGTCCCAATACCGGTGGCAAGACGGTGTCGATGAAGGTGATCGGTCTTTTTGTACTGATGACATACTGTGGTATGCCCGTACCATGTGATTCGGCAGTCATTCCATACTTTGATGCCATCTATGCCGATATCGGTGATGATCAGTCTGTTGTATCTTCTTTGTCATCTTTTTCGGCACATATGTGCAAACAGGCGGAGGCGATCCGCAATGCTACAAGCCATTCTCTTTGTCTGCTGGATGAAATCGGATCCGGCACGGATCCAGGAGAAGGTGAGGCTCTTGCAATTTCCATCATGAATGAGCTGCGTCAAAGAGGTACGATGGCGGTAATTACAACCCACTATAACAGACTGAAGGCCTATGGAAAACGGCATGATGATATTCTTGTTGCTTCCGTACAGTTTGATCTTGAAAAACTGGCTCCGACATACCGGTATCTGGAAGGTTTTACCGGTCAGTCCAACGCTTTTGAAGTGGCTTTGCGCTATGGCGTTCCAAAGTCCATTGTCAATTATGCAAGACATCTGAAAAACCAGGCTAAAAGTGAAGAAGATGAACTGATCGAACGTCTGGAAAAACAGCTGAACGAAACACAGTTGTTGAAACAGGAACTGGAAGAAAAGCTGAAAGATGTGGAAGAAAAGGAAAAAAGGCTGCAGAAGGAGAATGACCGTCTGCAGAAACAGAAAGAACAGCTCCACAGCAAAGCACAGAAAGAAGCAGATGACTATGTCGCTTCTGTAAAGAAAAAAGCGGATGCTGTATTGAAGAATATCCGGAAAAATCAGGATCATCTGCGTTATCATGAAGCACTGGAAGCTGTGCGTGCTTTGAATGTGGAACAGGAAGAAGATCTGGAAGAAGATAATACAGTATATACATACAAGGTTGGGGATGCTGTGGAACTCAAAGGCAATTCTCAGGTATGTGAAGTGCTGCAGGTTGGAAAAAAGGAGATACGCATCTCCATGAACGGCAGATCCATGCGTGTCAGGCCGGAACAGATCCGCCCAAGTATGCATGTCATTCCAAAGACGAAAAACAGACCGGAGTTTTCGATTCATACCGGCAGAAACATCTTTGCTTCCATGCCGATGGAAGTCAATCTGATCGGTTTGCGCGTGGATGAGGCGATGGAAAAGATGGATGACTACATGGACTCCTGTGCCTTACATGGTCTTAAGACATTCCGCATCATCCATGGAGATGGCACAGGCAGACTGCGTAAGGCTGTCCATGACAGGCTTGCATCCAATGGAAATGTCAAAGAGTATCGTCTTGGCATGCCGCAGGAAGGCGGAACCGGGGCAACGATTGTGGTGATGAAGTAAATGGACAGAGAATACATCAAGGCAAAACTGCAGAATCTGCCACATTCCCCAGGCAGTTATCAGATGAAGGATGCCAGTGGGGAGATCATCTATGTCGGTAAGGCAAAGGATCTGCATAATCGTGTCAATTCCTACTTTACCGGTGTACATAACTTCAAGACAACAAAACTTGTTCAGAATATTGAAGACTTTGATTTCATCGTGACGGCTTCTGAAAAAGAAGCACTTGTTCTGGAAATCAATCTGATCAAGAAAAACAGACCGAAATACAATATCCAGTTCATGGATGATTCCTCCTATCCTTACATCAAGATGACACGCGAAAGATATCCGCGTCTGATGATCGCAAGAGATATGAAAAAAGACAGGAAGGCAAGATACTTCGGTCCGTTTCCAGATGCCTCTGCTGCAAGAACAACACTGAAACTGCTTCAGTCCATGTACCCGTTCCGCAGATGCAACAGTGTCGGGGATAAGGTGTGCCTGTATTATCACATCGGCCAGTGCCTTGGCCCATGTCAGTTTGAAATCGGCGAAGACGTGTATGAAAAGATGGCGGAAGGCATTACCAGGTTTTTGAATGGTGATACGGAACAGATGGAAAAACAGCTGTATGAAAAAATGATGGAAGCATCTGAACAGCTGCAGTTTGAAAAAGCACAGCAGTACAAGGAAACACTGGAATCCATCCGTCGGGTTGCCAAAGACAGACAGAATATCGAAAAGGTCAACGAAAAGGACATCGATGTATTTACATGGTATGCCGACCGCGGGTATCTGGCAATTGCGGGCATGCTTGTCAGAAACGGCATCATTCTCAACAAGGAATACAGGCTGAAACCGCTGTATGGAGATGGTCAGGAAGAATTTCAGTCCTTCCTGATCCAGTATTATGAAGATCACCCATATCCAAAAGAACTGGTATTGCCGGAAGGAATGGATATTGACATGCTGTCACAGATTCTTTCTGTCAGCATGCTGATACCACAGAAAGGCTATCGGAAAAAGCTGATGGACATGGCACTGGAAAATGCCAGAACACAGCTGAACATGAAATTCTCTGTTGCAGAAAAACAGGATACGATCCGAAAGGAGTCCGTCGAAGAGCTTTCACGACTTGCCGGTAAACCGATGAACCGTGTGGAACTGTTCGATAACTCCCATATTCAGGGTGCATTTCCGGTCTCTTCCTGTGTTGTGTATGAGGATGGGGAACCGGTGCGTAAGGATTACCGCCTCTATCGTCTGCATACCGGCAATTCCGATGTGGATTCGATGAAGGAAGTCATCTATCGCAGATATTTTCGACTGCTGAATGAAGGAGGCAGGATGCCGGATGGTATTCTTGTGGATGGTGGCAGAACACAGATTGATGCAGCAAATGAAATCATCACATCCTTAGGGCTGGAAGACAGGATCAGGATCATGGGTCTTGTCAAAAATGACAGACATAATACCGATGGATTAATGGATACCGATGGCAACATTGTACCGGTTGATCGTAATTCCGGCCTGTTCTTCCTTCTGACACGCATGCAGGATGAAGTCCACCGCACTGCCATCAGTTATCATAGAAAGCTGCGATCCAAGGCACAGACAAAATCCATTCTCGATGAGATTGAAGGGGTAGGCCCAAAACGGAAAAAGCTGCTGTTGAAAGAATTTGGTGGTATTACAAAACTCAAAGAGGCAACCGTTGAACAGATCGCCCAGGTGGTACCTCGACAGACTGCAGAAAACATCTATCGTGTCCTGCATGAGCAGGATTGAAAAAGACCCGACGGGTCTTTTATCTTTCCTGCATCTTTTTCCGGAATGCTTCTGTCTTTGAACCAAACAGAACATCATTTGCGGCTTTCCGGTAACCGGAGAAGCCATGGTAGTTATCATGAGCATCATAGACTGCCTTGATCGCGAGAAGACCTGGAATGATCAGGCCGGCAATGCGGTTTTGCTTTGCTTTACGCGCGTGTTCTTCCTGCAGTACTTCCATTTTAATGTTCATCAGCTGCATTTTCTTTTTCGTCTGATCTATGGATGCGTTCATCTTTGATAAAGAGGTCGAAAGTGTACGAAGATGCTGCAGAGCATAGACAATCATGCCAAGAGTGATGATGATCATCCCATCAAACAGGATGAAGCCGATCTGATTTACAATACTGTTCATGTGTTTCACCTGCATATATTTTAACACATCACACATTTCTGCAAAAGAAGGAAGAGGAAATCATGCTATACTGTAGGCGATGAAAACGGAAAAACTGATTGTATGCAGCGATTCTCATGGCGAAACGTCAGGGTTGGAATATCTGAGAAACAAGTATTCGAGAGAATACCGTTTTCTGCATTGCGGAGATTCCGTCCTTCATCCGTATCAGCTCGATATCTATGGTTTTGTTTCCGTGCAGGGCAATAATGATTATTACAATGCCTATCCGATGTACAGAATACTGGAAATCGGGGATCACAGGATCTATATGTGCCATGGACACAGAGATATGTTCTTCGGCAATTATCAGATGCTTGCAGAAAGAGCAAAAGGCAGGCAGTGTGATATCGCTGTGTGCGGACATTCTCATATCTATCATCATGAAGTGATTGATGGTGTGACATGTCTGAATCCCGGTTCCATCTGGAGAAACCGTGATCTGAGTGAACCATCCTATATGGAAGTGGAACTGGAAAAAGATCAGATCCGGGTTGAGAGGAAATCGTTTTTACACAGTCTGAAATAATCTTTTTCAATTATTTTTGTCAAAAGACTTGCCAAAACAGTTTCCTGTGAGTATACTATTAATCGTTGTCTTGGTAGCTCAGCTGGATAGAGCACCCGCCTTCTAAGCGGACGGTCATGAGTTCGAATCTCGTCCAGGACACCATCTGATTACCGTCATTCTTCGGAGTGACGGTATTTTTTTGTTATAATGAGTGATACAGCGAGGCACGTATATTGTCAATAACCCGTGGATAAATCCACAGGCTTGAAAAAGCCTTTATTGACTAGCCT
>JAEDEK010000077.1 GCA_016293365.1 Bulleidia sp.
GGTGGGCTGATTCTTGCCCGTATGCTGAATATGTCACTTGGCAGTGCTGTATTCTGGTGTGTGATCGGTAATATTCTTCCAATTCCGTTTATTCTGTTTGGAATCAAAAAACTGCTGCACTGGCTCTCCAGTCATCATATGTCAAAACTGGCTGAGATGATTGAGCACAAGGCAGAAAAGAACAGGCCGAAGATAGATCGTTATGGATTCTTTGGATTAATGTTGTTTGTCGGTATTCCTTTACCTGGTACCGGAGCATGGACAGGATCTCTTGTTGCGGCATTGTTTGATATGGATCTGAAAAAGGCATCTGTATCCATTCTTCTTGGTATAGCACTGGCTGCAGTGATCATGTCATTGTTCTCCTATGGGCTGCTTGGATCACTGATCGGATAAATTCGTTGTTCATAAGTCCCTGTTTTGTGGTTTAATATTCTACAAAACGGGGGCTTTTTATATGAAATACAGTGCTTTGGTAGTAGCGGCGGGAAGTGGATCACGTATGAAGCTTGGATACAATAAGGTATACATGCGTCTGAGCGATGGGAAATGTCTTCTGGATAAGACATTATCTGTATTTATGGATGATCCGGACTGTACTCAGATTGTTGTGGTGACTGATCCTGCCATGTTCCGTCAGGAAATCGGAGAAAAAACGGTTGGAAAAGTCGTTGTGGCAAGAGGGGGAGAAACACGTCAGGAATCTGTTCATAATGGTCTGATGGCAGTGCTGGAAGAGACTGTTTTTGTACATGATGGGGCAAGACCATTCCTGAAAAAGGAAGTCCTGGAGCGGCTCAAGGGAACCATGGAAACAGAAGATGCGGCATTACTGATGGTGCCATGTAAGGACACGATCAAACGTGTGATTGGCGGCTATGTGGAAGAAACCTATGACAGGTCCACGCTGATGTGTGCCCAGACACCGCAGGCTTTCCGGACGTCTGTGTTGATTTCATGTATGGATCAGGCAGTTTTGGATGGCTGGACTGGTACGGATGATGCTTCTGTTGTGGAAAAGTACAGTAATGTCAGAGTTGCAGCTGTAGAAGGGGATTATGCCAATCTGAAGGTGACAACTCCGGAAGATATACACTGATCAACAAAACCGGATTGGAATGTACCAGTCCGGTCGTATATTATGTCAGAAATCGTATCTGCGGATTTCGCAGTTTTGAATACCGAAAGAGGAGAATTCCTCATTACTCATGGAGTGGAAGTATGCTTCGATATGTCTTGCGATGCCATTATGGGCAACAAGCAGTACCGTGTGGTCGGTATCTTTTCTGATTTCATCCAGAAGAGAAAAGATTCTTGCGGCTACCTGTAACATGGATTCACCTGTTTCAAACCGATCACAGAAGTTTTTCTTTGCTTCATGGAATTCGGCAGAATCCCGTGGTGTGGATTCATAGACACCGAAGTTCTGCTCTATCAGTCTTGGCTCAGCCTGTAATGGAATGCCTGTAATTTCCGATATCGTGCGTGCTGTTTCACAGGCACGGGATAAAGGAGAAGTCAGGATCAGATCGATGTCTTTGTACTGCTGTCTGATTGTTTCGCCAAGGGTCTTTGCCTGCTGGTATCCTTGCTCAGTCAATCCGATATCTGTTGCCCCACAGATCTGATTGGAAACATTCCAGAAAGTCTGTCCATGTCGTGTAAAGTAAAAATGCATGAAAAGCTCCTTTCATTGCCTTTTACAGGCGTTATCGCTATAATATTATAGCTTATTTCTGTCAATCAGGAGGTAACTATGGCAAATCTGATTTCACGTCTGTTTAATGAAGACGCCAGAAAGATCAAAAAACTCGAAAAGAAGATCCAGCCGATACTGGAACTGGAAGAAACATATAAGAACATGTCCGATGATGAGCTGAAGGCAATGACACCTAAGCTCAAGGAAAGACTGGCAAATGGAGAAACACTGGATGATATCTATGTGGAAGCATTTGCCACCGCAAGAGAAGCGGCTCGCAGAGTCATCGGTGAATTTCCTTATCCATGCCAGCTGATGGGTGCAACTGTCATGCAGGGTGGTGATATTGCGGAAATGAAGACCGGTGAAGGTAAGACACTGACATCTGTCATGGCAGTATACCTGAATGCATTATCCGGTAAGGGTGTGCATGTCGTTACGGTCAACGAATACCTGTCTGAACGTGACTCCCAGTGGATGGGGCAGATTTTCCGTTGGCTTGGACTTACGGTAGGTCTGAACCTGCGTCAGCTTTCCAAACCGCAGAAGCGTGCAGCCTATGCGTGTGATATTACATATACAACCAACTCTGAACTTGGTTTTGACTATCTGCGTGACAACATGGTAACCGATGTCAAGGACCGTGTATTGCGTGGTCTCAATTTCGCCCTGGTCGATGAAGTCGACTCCATCCTGATTGATGAATCCCGTACGCCACTCATTATTTCCGGTGGTCAGAAGCAGACAGCCAATATGTATCTGCAGGCAGACCGTTTTGTCAAAAGACTCAAGGTAGATGAAGATTATGAAATTGATGTTCGTGCCAAGACAGTACAGCTGAGCGAAGCCGGGGTAGCCAAGGCGGAACGTGTTTTCCGTATTGAGAATCTGTATAACCTGGCTCATACACCACTTCTGCACCATATCAATCAGGCATTACGTGCCAATTACATCATGGAAAAGGATGTCGACTATGTTGTTGATGAAAACGATGATGAAATCGTCATTGTCGATCCGAACACCGGTCGTATGATGAAAGGAAGACAGTGGTCTGATGGTCTGCATCAGGCTGTAGAAGCCAAAGAAGGTATTTCCATCAAGCAGGAAACAACAACGCTTGCGACAATCACATACCAGAACTTCTTCCGTCTGTACAACAGACTTGCCGGCATGACAGGTACAGCAAAAACAGAAGAAGAGGAATTCCTGGAAATCTACAATATGTATGTTGTGGAAATTCCGACAAACAGACCGGTAGCCCGTATTGACTATCCGGATGCAGTATATGGAACAAAAAAGGCAAAGTATAAGGCACTTGTGGATGAAGTTGTTGAAAGACATGCAACTGGGCAGCCGATTCTTGTCGGTACCATTGCGGTTGAAACATCTGAACTGCTCAGTAAATACCTGAAGGAAAGAAAGATTCCGCATAATGTCCTGAATGCAAAAAACAATGAACGTGAAGCGGAAATCATCGCAAGAGCCGGTCAGAAGGGTGCCGTTACCATTGCGACAAACATGGCGGGTCGTGGTACCGATATCAAACTTGGTGAAGGTGTGCGTGAGCTTGGAGGTCTTTGTGTCCTTGGTTCAGAACGTCATGAATCCAGACGTATTGATAATCAGTTAAGAGGTCGTTCCGGCCGTCAGGGGGATCCAGGTATGTCCCGTTTCTATGTATCTGTAGAAGATGATCTGATGAAGCGGTTCGGATCTGAAAGAATGGAAGGGCTGTTTGCTTCACTCGGCGATACAGCCGTGGAATCCAAGACAGTAACCAAATCCATTTCCTCTGCGCAAAGAAGAGTGGAAGGCGTCAACTACGATGCCCGTAAACAGCTGCTGCAGTATGATGATGTCATGCGCCAGCAAAGAGAAACAATGTATGAACAGAGAGACTTCATTCTGGAAAATGAGGATGTACATACAGTCATTAATGATATGTTCAGACGTGTCATTTCAGATACGGTCAGTGCCTATGTGGATCATGAATCCCGCAACCAGGATGTTGACTGTGAGGGACTGATCAAAGCACTGAATGAAATGGGCTTTAAGGAAATGGTCAAGGTTGAGGATATTCAGGGAAAGAATGCGGAAGCTGTGATTTCCTATGTCCAGGATCTTGCGTGGAATTACTATGAAAAGAAGGTTGAACCGGTACAGGATAGGATCAGAAAGATTGAGAAGGATGTTTCTCTTCAGCTGATTGACCGTGCATGGTCCAATCATATCGATACAATGGATAAGCTGAGAAACGGTATCGGTTTACGAGGCTATGCATCCAAGAATCCTCTGGAAGCATATGTATCGGAAGGTTATCAGCTGTTCCAGGACATGATGTCCGTCATTTCCCGTGACATCGTTTCCTTCTGCATGAATGTCAGAGTCGTGCCACAGTCACAGGCACCAAGGGAGGCTTAATGGAACTTTATGAAATGAGAACAGGTGCTGCCCGGACAAGTGAAAAACTTGTATCCATGGGTAAGTCACTGAATCTGGAAGAAAAAAGAAAAACACTGGAAGCAAACAATGCGAAGATGGCGGAAGCTGATTTCTGGAATGATCAGAAGGCTGCCCAGAGACTGATCAAGCAGACAAACCAGATCAAAGGTCTGATTGAGAGCTATGATTCCCTGTCTTCAGCTCTTTCTGATCTTTCTGACAGTATTGCCGAACTTTCAGATACTTTCGATGAAGACATGAATGAGCTTGTTCAGGAAGAATATGGCGAAACAATGAAATCCTTTGAAGATTTTGAGATTCAGGTTCTTCTGTCTGGACCATATGACAACCACAATGCGATTCTGGAAATCCATCCAGGTGCTGGTGGAACTGAAGCGATGGACTGGGCTGGTATGCTGTATCGCATGTATATGAGATACTGTGAAAGAAAGGGCTATAAGATCACTCTTCTGGATTATCAGGATGGTGAAGAAGCCGGTATCAAATCCTGTTCTGTACAGATTGAAGGCCCTATGGCATATGGTTATCTGAAAGCGGAAAGCGGTATTCACCGTCTTGTCCGTATTTCACCTTTTGATTCCAATGCCCGCAGACATACATCCTTTGCATCAGTTGAAATCGTTCCGGAATTTGAAGACGATATGGAAATTGAAATTGATGACAAGGATCTGGAAGTCATTACAATGAGAGCTTCCGGTGCCGGTGGTCAGCATATCAATAAGACTGACTCCGCTGTCCGTATGACTCATAAACCTACCGGTATCACCGTATTCTCCCAGACCCAGAGATCTCAGATTCAGAACAGAGAAAACTGCATGAATATGCTGAAGAGTAAACTGCTGCAGTTGAAGATCCGCGAACAGGAAGAAAGAATGCGTAACATCAAAGGTGAAGTCAAAGCCAATGAATGGGGAAGCCAGATCCGTTCCTATGTCTTTGCACCATATACAATGGTAAAAGACTTGAGAACAGGACATGAAGTCGGTAATATTCAGTCTGTCATGGATGGTGATCTGGATGGTTTTATCGACAGTTACCTGAGAAGCCAGATTTCCGGTGATGACGATGCGGAAAACAATTGAGATAGAAATTGAATCCAGAGAAAACGGTCTTGCATTAAAGGCCGTTTTATCAAAGGAAGTAGGTTTATCACGTAGAGAGATCTCCAGACTGAAGTTTGCTCATGGTTTATTCATCAATGGTCAGGAAGCCAGAGTAACGCAGCCGGTATATACTGGCGATCAGGTGACTCTGATCTTTCCGGAAAAGGATACACCACATGCACTTCGGTTATTACAGAAACCGGATATCCTGTATGAAGATGATGATATTGTCATTGTGAATAAACCTGCCGGGATGGTATGCCATCCATCCCATGAGCATCTTGATGATGATATGGGAACACTGCTGCAGAACTATTATGGAGAAGGTTTTACGATCCGTGCGGTGGGAAGACTGGATAAAGATGTATCCGGGATCATGGTCTATGCCAAAAATCAGCCAAGCGCCGCAAGGCTTTCAAAGCAGAGAAGCCAGGAAGTACTGCATAAGGTATACGATGCTGTAGCACAGGGCATATTTGAAACCGACAGTGGAACATTGCGATATGGCCTGCGCAAAGTGGAAGGCAGAAAAGACAGGAAAATCAGTTCAGATGGTCAGCAGTGTATTACCGATTATGCTGTTGTTGGTACATGTCAGGGATGTTCTATTCTGAAGGTTTCCATCCGTACGGGAAGAACCCATCAGATCAGGGCCGGTATGGCTCAGGCTGGCCATCCACTGTGCGGGGATGAACTGTATGGTGGGACAAAAGAGAGAATCAATAGACCTGCTCTGCATTGTGGACATGTAGAACTGATTCAGCCTTTTACAAAAGAAAAGATCACAGTGGATTGTGACCTTCCAGATGATATGAAATGTTTACTGACAGAGGGTGAATGATCTTCTGTCTTTTTATTTTCTGTACAAAAACAGGATTTCTCCAGGTTCCAGCGGGATGTTTCCATTGATCTCCATTTCCTTACCGGTCATAAGATCTCTGAAGTGTCCTGATGGCATGTTTCCGAAGACGGTGGCAGGATGATTGCTGATATTGACCGCAAAGATCAGAGTTTCATTGCCAAGGTTACGGGAGAAGGCCATATGTTCATTCATGGACTGAATCTGTCTGTAATCACCATCTGTAAAAATCTGATGAGAAAGACGCATATGATTCAGACGACTGACATATTCGGAAAGTTCGTTTTCAACAGGCTTTTCAAAGTATGGGCGCAGATCATCATCACTGTGAGCACCTTTTCTGCCTTCTTCTCCCCATTCACTGCCATAGTAGATGCATGGAATGCCAGGCATTGCAGTCAGAAGTGCGTAGACAGCAGGGAGGTAGCTTTTATCTTTCAGAATACTTGCGATACGGTCAACATCGTGATTGTCACAGAAGGAAAGCAGATGGCTGCCTCTGTACAGTGTCCAGTTTTCGTTGGCAAACTGTCTGTTGAGGGAAAAACCGATCTCACACAGGTTGTGATCGTTAAAAGAGGAATAGATGCCTTTACGGCACTCATAGTTGGTGACAGAGTCAAGCAGATGATCATTCATCAGTACATTGTAGTCACCGCCGATCATTTCTCCGATGAACAGGAAATCCGGATGAGATGCACGGACATGATCACAAAGTTCCCTCATGAATGTGCGGTTCAGCATGTAGGCAACATCCAGTCTCAGACCGTCAATCCGGTACTGTTCAATCCAGGAATCTACCGTGGAAAGAAGCCATTGTCTGACCTGTGGATTATCCAGGTTCAGTTTGACCAGTTCATGATGTCCTTCCCAGCATTCATACCAGAATCCATCCGGACCGTTATGATCATGGAAGTTGATGATAAACCAGTCCTTGTATGCTGAGTATTCTCTGTTATGGATGACATCCTGGAAATACGGGAAGCCTCTGCCGACATGATTGAATACACCATCCAGGATGACTTCCATGTCGTGATCATGCAGTGCTGCACATACTTCCGCAAAGTCGGTATCTGTACCAAGACGGCAGTCAACCTTTGTCATATCCCTTGTATCATAACCATGTGCATCACTTTCAAATAATGGGTTGAACAGTACAGTAGTCACACCAAGTTTTTCCATGTGCGGGATCCATTCCGTGACATGCTGAATTCTGTTTACCGTTACACCATCATTGATGCGTGGTGCCCCACAAAAACCGATCGGATAGATCTGATAGATGATTCGATTGTAGTTCATTCTCTTTTTCCCCTCATACAGATAATGGCGGATCATTTCAGCAGTCAGAGCCGTTTCATCCTGTGGATCAATATAGACATCCTTTCGTGATACCCATTTGGCAGTACGAAGTTCATGGCTGTCCATCAGTATTTCCTGTTTTCCATGTGCACGGGCAAAAAAACCGAACAGGATGGAAGAGGAGTATGCCCATGGCTGACATCCATAGTATTCCATCTCGCTGATTTCAATGCCGGTTTCTTCTCTGACTTCTCGGATGCATGTTTCCTCAATGGATTCACCAACTTCATTAAACCCTGCAACAAGGGCATATTTCTGATAGCTGCCGTTGGCATATTGAGTCACAAGAAGCTGATCTTCATCGTTGATCACACCAACGATGACTGCTGGTGAAATGACAGGATAAACGATATTGCCGCATCTTGGACAGCGCTGTGCACGTTCCTTACGATCATGAATAAAAGGGGAACCACATTTCCCGCAATACTGATGTCCATTCAGCCAGGTATAGATCTGCCATCCGGTGATTCCAGCAAAGGACATGTGTTTCGGCTGATAGCCTCGCATGGTATGCACACTTAATGAGATGTGATCCATTTCAGAAAGATCGGCAAGATAGAAGTGTGTTGTATCGATTTCAAACAGATAATAGAAATCGATGGATGGATCAACTTCTTCATAATGAAAAAATGTTCTGTCTTTTTTCATGAGAATGTTGTTTCCATCATAAGATAAAACGATGTCATCATTTACAGGTGGCACAGGATGATATTCATTATGATATACATGCGGTCTGATCTGCTGGTACATAATGATTGCCTCAACAATATAATTATACGACAGAAAAAAATGGAAAAACAGACTGTATTTTATGCTTGTGCATTTGTATATTATAGGTGTCAAAAGAAAAGAGAACCTGATCATAGAAAGAGAGGTACTCAAAATGAAAAAGGTGTTACTCGAATATTAAGCATGTTCTTATGAGCACATGCAGAAAATACTCATAAGAACAATCATCATGAAAGTCTTTGAAGGAAAAAACAGACCTGAAAGAGTACAGATGAAGAGATAGTAGATGGAAGAGACAGGAAGATCTGTACGTCCAGGCTTCAAAGCAAAACAAACAAAGAAAGTGACAAGTCTGCATGAGGACAGACCAATGGACAATTTCAACTGAAAACTGAATCTGTGAATATCCGGAAGAAATCCGGAAAATCGAAATCAGCAGAATCGATCGAGTTGACATAATCAGAACTCATAAGGAAGGAAACCTGAAATCAGGACCTTCCTTTTTATGTGTCAGGGATCAGAGTTATGGCGTCATTCTGATCAAGGAGTATTCCAAAAGACAGATTTCAGTAAAAGCACTGTTTCCAAAGACCTGTCTGATTGTGATGTCTGGTGGCTATGCAAAGCGGTTGACATTGAATGGGCTTAACACGCAGGATGCAGAGCTGATCAT
>JAEDEK010000078.1 GCA_016293365.1 Bulleidia sp.
AGCAGCCGGTTACAGTCCCGGATACACGCCGTCAGATGTCTCCTGAAGCAAGACGGAGAGAAATCGCAAAACTTGAAAAAAAGATTACTGAAAAAGAGCAGGAACTCGAAGATCTGCGGGCATTGCGGTTTGAGCCGGAATACTATCAGGACTATACGAAGATGAATGCATTAAATGAGGATATTGATGATATTCATAATGAGATTGCACATCTGGAAGAAAAGTGGGAAAAACTACTGGAAGAATAGGAAAAAGGATCGCCTGAAACGATCCTTTTGTTATGGCGGAGAAGGAGGGGTTCGAACCCTCGCACGCTTTCACGTCTGCCGGTTTTCGAAACCGGTCCCTTCAGCCGCTTGGGTACTTCTCCAAAGTCATGGACAAAATTATATCATAAAGTAGAACACATGAAAATATGATGTGTTTTACAGTATGTTGCATAATTGCAATAAAATAGAGAGAAAATGTAAAAAATTTATCTGAATAATGTGAACTTTGCATGAAAAACTTTCAAATATTACCTGAGTGTTGAAAAGTTTCAGGCTTGAAATGCCCTGGATTGATTGACTCAGTCTTCTGCTGTAGGTAAAATATGAAACATATTGGAGGAGATAACATGAAAAAGATCTTATGTGCTTCATTAGCCGCTCTTCTTGTTGCCGGATGTTCCGGTGCAAAGACTGGTAATGAAACAACGTCTGAAGATGCATATTATGTATTTTCAACAGACGTACAGACTCTGGACTGGCACATGTCCCAGCGTGCCACAGATGCAGAAATCACAGCTAACTGTGTCGATGCATTAACAGAGACAAACAGCTATAACAATTACGTTGGTGCATTAGCTGAAAGCTGGGAAGCAAATGAAGAAAAGACTGAATGGACATTCCACTTAAGAGATGCCAACTGGGTCACAAACACAGGTGAAGTTTATGCACCTGTAACAGCTGACGACTTCGTCGCTGGTTTACAGCATCTGGCAGACTTCGATGGACCAACACTCTGGATCGCTGGTTCCTTCGTCGAAGGTCTGGCTGACTATGCTGATGGCAAGACAACAGACTTCTCTACAGTAGGTGTTGAAGCAGTTGATGAAAAGACAGTCAAGTACACACTGACATCTCCAACTCCATTCTTCAATACAATCGTTGCCAACAACGCATTCTGGCCTGTTAACAGAGACTTCCTTGAATCCAAGGGTGATGGCTGTAAGTTAGGCGACCCAGACACATCCAACTGTGGTTATGGTGCTCCAACAGATCCATCTTCCATTCTCTACAACGGTGCTTATATTATTGACGAACTCGTATCCAAGTCTTCTCAGAAGCTCCACAAGAATGAAGCTTACTGGGATGCTGAACACGTATATGTCAACAAGATCAGCCGTGTCTACAACGACGGTTCTGACCCAGCTGCTACAGTTAAGGGCTTCGAACAGGCTGAAAACCCATTCTACATGGCTACTCTGCTGACAACTGCTCCAGACTTTGCCAAGTATCTGGAACAGTACAAGGACTATGCATACACAGGAATTCAGAACGCTTATTCCTTCGGTATGAACTTCAACCTGAACAGAGTCAACTATGAAAACTCCAACAAGACAGCAGCTCAGTTTGCTGATTCAAAGGCTGCTCTGCTGAACTCCAGCTTCAGAAGAGCTCTGAAGTTCGCTCTTGACAGAGTTTCCTACATGGCTACAGCAGTAGACCCATCTATCGCTGAAAAGGCTCTGCGTACAATCGAATGCCCATGGGACTTCGTTACAACATCTGATGGCCGTGCTTATGGTGAACTCGTACAGGCTGCTTCCGAAGATCCAACAATCGATCTGTCTGAAGGTCAGGATTCCATCTACAATCCTGAAAAGGCACAGGCTGAACTGGCTAAGGCAAAGACTGAACTGAACGTTTCCTGGCCAATCATCCTAGACGTCCTCGTTGATGAAGCTGACCCATCCAACATTTCCCAGGCTTCTTCTCTGGAACAGTCCATTGAAGCATCCCTCGGTGTTGAAAATGTTGATATTCAGATTCATCCGGTTGATGACGATACATACACAGGTTCTTCCTACACATCCAATGGTCCACAGGATGCATGCTGGGATATCTCCACATCCACAGGTTGGGGTTATGACTATGTAGATCCAAAGTCCTATCTGTCCATCTTCAGCCCTGTTAACGGTGATGTCATCAGAAACTCCATGGGTCTGAACTACTATGGTGAAAACCAGTTCGATGGTATTGAACTGACAGGGCCAAATGGCGAAGCTGTTTCTTCTGACGAAGCTAACAAGGCTAACGATGCTGCAATCGAAGCTTCCGGCTTACTGAAATTCCAGGAAATGATCGATGAAGCTTATGCAATCAACGATGACCTCGACAAGCGTTATGAAGCAGAAGCAAAGGCAGAAGCTTACCTGCTCGACAACGCTCTGTATGTAAACATCCAGACACAGACTAGAGCAGTTAACTGGACACTTTCCAGAATCAAGCCATTCACAAACAAGTATCTGAACTACTCTAAGATGAAGGGTGTCATCATTCAGAAGGATCCTGTAACTGCTGAAGAATACCAGGCTGCTTACGAACAGTGGAAGGTTGACAAGGCAGAAGACGCAAAGGCTAACGCTTAATCAGCCCTTACGCGAAACGAAATCAATCTGATTACTATGATAAGGAGGCAGTGTCCTCCTTATCATTTGTATTTTTGAGTCGTATAAGGTATTCTATAGAATGACACGTAAGAAAGGGGGATATTGACTTGAAAAAATATATTGGTGGACGTATCGTCCGCGCAATCCTGTCAATCTTTATCGTCACAGTCATCGCGATGACAATGATTTATACATTGATCCCGCGTAAACTGATCTTCAAAACTGACCCGAACTATCAGAAGGTTGCAAGTAAGACTGACGATCGCGCACGTTACATGAACACAGCCTATGAAAGATTGGGCTACATCACCTTTGAGGAACAAGGGGACATGTGTAAGGCATACGCAAAAGACAATTACGATGCCTGCATGGAAGCAGACTCCTCTTATATCAATGAAATTGTTGAGGAGCATTACAGCGATTATACGATTAAAAGATACAAAGGAACAGGTCTTGTCTATGCGACAAAGGATCAACCGATCGCTTCTATCGTTTTCAATTTCTTCAAGAACATGATTGTGATTGATCATCCATACAGAGTGAATGATCCATCCAATCCGGATCTGGAAAGAAAGATTTACTGGGGCACAGACTATAATGGTCTGCCTGCATTAATGGGATCTGGAACAGAACACAAGTATCTGATCTACTTTGACTCATCCTTCCCGTTTGTGCATCAGAATATCATTTCGATCAACCTTGGTCAGTCCTATCCATCCTATGCATATGTGGATATCATCAAGGTCATTTCTCAGGGACAGGGCTCTGAAAAGTCCACAGTACAGAAGTTTGAAACAGGTATTGAATCAACAAGTGCCGTTATACAGCACAGCTGTACATACAAGAACACAAAGAATCTGGATAAACTGGATACAAACAAGTTCCTGGACAACTATGCACAGTGTGACACAATGAAGAAAGATCCATCGATGATCGGTACTTCCATGCTGTTTGGTGTCCTTGGTCTGTGTATTGCCTATATCATTGCCGTACCATGCGGTATGCTGATGGCATCCTATAAGGGTAAGCTGTTCGATCATATCGGTACAGTATGGATCAACTTCATGATCGCTGTACCATCTCTGGCATTTATTTTCTTCGGTAGACAGATCTTCTATCTGCTTGGATTCCCATTGGCATTCCCGACCTATGGTGCACAGGATGTACGAAGCTATATTCCGGCTGTTGTCGTACTGGGCTTATTGAACACAGGATCTCTGATGTTATGGACAAGAAGATACATGCTTGATCAGGCAAGTGCTGACTATGTCAAGTTTGCCCGTGCAAAGGGTCTTTCCCAGAATGAAATCTACCGTAAGCATATTATGAGAAATGCCATTATCCCAATGGTACATAATCTGCCTGCAAATATTATTCTGACCATTACCGGTGCCGTTCTGACTGAAACTGTCTTTGCGATTCCAGGTACTGGTAAGCTGTTACCAGATGCAATTTCCGAACACAACAACTCCATGATTGTAGCGCTGACAGCACTGTACACATCGCTTTCAATCATGTCGGTTCTGCTTGGTGACATCCTGATGACACTGGTTGACCCGAGAATCAAGCTGACGGATGATGGAGGTACGAACTGATGAGTGAGTTAAATAACAAGTTTGTCTTCGTCAAGGAAGATATTACAGAGTCTGAGCATATTGCGGCTCCAAAGTATTCCTACTGGAAATCCGTATTCAAGCAGTTCTTCTCCAAAAAATCTACGATTGTCATCATTCTGGTCGCTCTGACAGTCATTACACTGTCTATTGTCGACCCGATGATTTCTCACTATGATGGAATCTCTCACGTCAATATCAATAACGCTTCCATGAAGTATATCTCACCGAACCTGCAGTATCTGTTTGGTACAAACAACTATGGTGATAACCTGTGGAATGTTGTATGGATTGGTGCAAGAAACTCTCTTGGCATTGCGGGTCTTACAACACTGATCACAATTACGCTTGGTGTTGTTGTCGGTGCTGTGTGGGGTTATTCCAAGTCCATGGATAAGTGGATGATTGAAGTCTATAACGTCATCGCAAACGTTCCATTCACACTGGTCGTATTCGTGCTGATGTACGTTCTTGGTCGTGGTTTCTGGCAGCTGATTTTTGCGATGTCCGTCACTTCCTGGCTTGGTACAGCGTATTTCATCCGTACACAGGTTATGATTATCCGTGACCGTGAATATAACCTGGCATCCAGATGTCTTGGTACTTCCACATGGAATATTGTAAAAAACAATATCCTGCCATATCTGGTATCCATTATCGTGACATCCATTTCCAGAGACCTGCCTAGCTATATTTCTCTTGAAGTATTCCTTGCATGGCTTGGGATCGGTGTCGGTGAATCCACACCATCCCTCGGTAAGACGATTTCCGCTAACAGAACATATATGACAAGTACACCATACCTGTTCTGGATTCCGGTAGCAGTTTCTGCCATCATCACAGTGTCTCTGTATATTGCAGGTCAGACACTGGCAGATGCGGCAGACCCTAAGACACACAGATAAGGAGGCAGACAATAATGAGTATTGATAAGGAAATCATTTTATCCGCTTCCGATGTTGAAGTGGAGTTCGCCGTCAGAGGCAGAAAACTGAAGGCGATCCGCAGAATTTCCATCGATCTGTACAAAAACGAAACACTTGCGATCGTTGGGGAATCCGGTTCCGGTAAGTCCGTATTTACAAAGACTTTTACAGGTATGCTGGAATCCAACGGTGGTGTTACGGGCGGTAAGGCAGTATTTGAAGGAAAGAATCTGTACGAAAATAAAACAGATGCTGACTGGGAACAGATCCGTGGTAAGAAAATTGCTACGATCTTCCAGGACCCGATGACATCCTTGAACCCGATCATTCCGATTGGACGGCAGATCACAGAAGTCATTCAGAAGCATCAGGGTAAGAACTTTGAAGATGCTAAGGCGGAAGCCATCAAGCTGATGGAAGAAGTCGGTATCTACAATGCGGCTGATCGTTTTGATGAATATCCATTCATGTATTCCGGTGGTATGAGACAGAGAATTGTTATTGCGATTGCCCTGGCATGTCATCCGGAAATCCTGATCTGTGATGAACCTACGACAGCTCTGGACGTTACAATTCAGGCACAGATCATCCGACTGATCAAGAGTCTGCAGAAAGAATATGGTTATACAATCATCTTCATCACACATGATCTTGGTGTTGTAGCAAACGTAGCAGACCGTGTTGCGATCATGTATGCAGGTCAGATCATCGAATATGGTACAGTCAATGATATCTTCTATGATCCAAAGCACCCATATACATGGGGCCTGCTGAGTTCTCTTCCACAGCTCGGCATCAAGGGGGAACCATTATATGCAATTCATGGTACACCGCCAAGCCTGTATGATGAGATCAAGGGTGATGCCTTTGCACCACGTTCTGAATATGCAATGCAGATTGACTTTGAAGAAGAGCCACCGATGTTTGCTGTATCTGACACACATTTCGCAAAGACATGGCTGTTGGACCCACGTGCACCAAAGGTACAGCCACCGTTACAGGTACGCACACTGCATGAAAGAATGCTGAACAGCGCATTTGATAAAGTAGGACGGGAGGAAATGTAATGGCTAAAGACATTGAAATGGTGAATCCTGTTCTTGAAACAGATGAAACAGGAAGAGAAATACTTCTGAAGGTCAAGGATCTGGCAGTTACTTTCTACAATGGCAAGAAAGAATTCCGTGCCGTTCATGACGTCAACTTCAATGTATACAATGGTGAAACACTGTCTCTGGTTGGTGAATCCGGTTCCGGTAAGACTACCATCGGTCGTGCGATCATCCGTATCAATCCGACTTCTGCCGGCGAAGTCACATTCATGGGCAAGAAGATCAACGGTAAGATCTCCAAGGAAGATCAGCGCTGGGTCATTCGTAACATGCAGATGGTATTCCAGGATCCGGCTGCTTCATTGAATGAAAGAGCGACAATCGATTATATCATCTCAGAAGGTCTTTATAACTTCCATCTGTACAAGGATGAAGAAGACCGTAAGCAGAAGGTGTTATCCGCTCTTGAAGCTGTAGGACTTCTTGCGGAACATGCTACAAGATATCCACATGAATTCTCAGGTGGACAAAGACAGAGAATCGGTATCGCAAGAGCGATGGTCATGGAACCGAAGCTTCTGATTGCGGATGAACCGATCTCAGCTCTTGACGTATCCATCCGTGCACAGGTTCTGAACCTGCTCAACGAATTCAAGCGTGAAAAGGGTCTGACACAGATCTTCATCGCACATGACCTTTCTGTTGTCCGTTACATCTCTGACCGTATTGCGGTTATCCATAAGGGACAGATTGTTGAACTTGCTGAAACAAATGAGCTGTTCAAAAATCCTCTCCATCCATATACAAAGTCTTTGATGTCAGCGATTCCTTTACCGGACCCTGAAATCGAAAAGGCTAAGAAGCTGATCACATACGATGAAGCAGAGCACAAGGCAAAATGGAACTATGCTGAAAAGCCTGCGACATTCCGTGAAATCCTCCCTGGCCACTTCATCTACGCAAATGATGAAGAATTTGAACACTATCAGAAACTTGTTAACAAGTAATGAATGAAGCTTCCGCTGATGCGGGGGCTTTTTCAATTTTGGTAATGATTTGTGAAATACTCAATTCTGCGTAAATGTGTTGCCAAAAACGAGAACAGCTGATATAAAGAGATTGAAGGAAGGTATTTATGAAATTTCTTAAAAAATTACTGATCTGCCTGACTGTTGTTACGGCAGGTATCGGACTTGCAGCATGTTCTGCGTCCTCTTCCGGTTCTTCGGAAAATCTGAGTGGCTCTGTAGAAGAGCTGATGAACAGAATCTACGAACAGATTCCAGAAGATCAGAGACCGATGATGCTGATGAATATCGAAATCGATTCTGAAAATGTGGAGTCTTTCCTTGGTACATCAGATCTGGATTATAAGGAAGCAATTGCCAGCGAACCGGCTGTCAGCTCTATTGCATATTCTGTTGTTCTTGTCCGTATGAATGAAGGTGCAGATATCGAAGCTGCTAAGACAAAAATCAAGGATAGTGTAGATCCAAGAAAGTGGATCTGTGTTGAAGCAGAAACAGTCAAGGTTGTTAACAGAGGTGATGTGATCCTTCTGATCATGGCTTCTGCGGATAATGCAAAGAATGTAGAAGAAGCATTCAACAAACTGTAATCGTTACAAAAGTCTTCTTTATGAAGACTTTTCTTAACAGGCGAAAGGAGGTGAAGGCATGGTATTTTCAGGTATTCCGTTTCTGTTTGTCTTTTTACCGGTACTGTTGGTTGTTTACAGACTTGTTCCTGCAACAGGAAAGAATGCAGTCCTTCTGCTGTTTTCTCTGCTGTTCTACTTCTATGGAGAAGGCAGCAGGATACTGATCATGCTTGTTACGATCACTGTAAACTTTCTTGCAGGGATCGGAATGGAACGATATCCGACAAAGCGCAGATGGATGCTGGGGATTGCACTTGTATATGATCTTGGTCAGCTTATATTATTCAAATATACTGATTTTATGATTGATACGCTCAATCATACGACCGGTACATCGATTTCTTTACTGCATATCATCATGCCGCTTGGAATCAGTTTCTTCACCTTTCAGACGATCAGTTACATCGTGGATGTATATCAGGGAAAGATCCGTCCTTCTTATCGTCTGATTGATTTTGCAATGTATGTGACTCTGTTTCCTCAGCTTGTTGCCGGCCCCATTGTCAGATATGAATCCATTGAACAGCAGATTCATCATCGTACTGTGAGTGAAGATGGATTTGAAAAGGGAATCACACGGTTTGTAACAGGTCTGTTCAAGAAGACCGTTGTTGCGGATACAATTGCCTCCTTTGTCAATGTGATTGGAAGAAACAGTATCATTGGTGCATGGATGTCAGCCATCGGTTTTATTCTACAGCTGTATTATGACTTCAGTGGTTACAGTGATATGGCGATCGGACTTGGAAGGATGTTCGGTTTTACATTCCCGGAAAACTTCAATTATCCGCTTTCTGCAGTATCCGTTACCGACTTCTGGCGCAGATGGCACATAACGCTTTCTTCTTTTTTCAAAGACTACGT
>JAEDEK010000079.1 GCA_016293365.1 Bulleidia sp.
GACAGGGGTTTCTCTTGGATATGCCTATGTCAATGCGCCGGGTGAAAACATTGCCGGTGTTGTGGAACTTGCGGATCAGGAACTGTATCGCAGTAAACAGAAAAGGCTGCATGTCAATCGACATGTGCTATGATTCTGTCTTTGTAACCTGAGGGTGAAAAGTGTATGATGGTTCTGTTGAGCAAAGGAAAAAACATATATGTATTTTACACAGTTATGCCATCTGCTGCAGCAGATGAAGGAAACAGAAGCACTTGTCCTTGGTGGTTCTAGAGCAGGTAACAGTTATGATGAGAAATCTGATTATGATCTGTATGTATACTGCAGTTGTGTTCCTTCTTCCAGCAGTAGAAAGGAAATACTGGAACAGTGCTGCGATTACATTGAACTGGGAAACAGTTTCTGGGAACTGGAAGATGATTGTACATTGAAAAACGGTGTGGATATCGATATTCTGTACAGGAATCTGGACGACTTTTCTGCCGGTATTGCTGATGTTGTAGATGGCGGCAATGCACATAACGGTTATACAACATGCATGTGGCATAACCTGCTGCACAGCCGTATTATCTATGATCGGGATGGACGCTATGCTAAGCTGCAGAGCAGTTATGATATTGCGTATCCGTCCAGACTGAAGGAAGCCATCATCCATAACAATCTGCGTCTTCTGACAGGAAATCTGCCTTCCTATGACAGACAGATTCATAAAGCAATCGGACGTAACGATCTGCTTTCCATCAATCATCGTACAGCAGCCTATATGGAATCCTATTTCGATATCATCTTTGCGATGAATGAACTGACCCATCCTGGTGAGAAAAGGATGATGGAATATGCCCTGGCAAATGCCTCCATCCTGCCGGAAGACTTTGAAAAGAACATTCATAAACTGATGAATCATCTGTACCGTGAACCATCTCTGGTGGATATCATTATTGAACATATGAACAGTGCATTGATTCAGTGCCTGCAGAAAAATAATATGCTGAAATAAACATGATCCCGCAGTGCGGGATCATATGTTTTTTCGAAACTGTCCAGGACTCTGATGCATATATTTTCGGAAGGTCCTGTTGAAATAACTGATATTGGGAAAACCAGTCTGCTGCGCGATTTCACTGATGGAAAGATCTGTATGCTTCAGTTTATATATACTGCGGCTGATCCGGTAATAATTCAGGTATTCAATGATGGTCATTTTCGTCAGGTCACGGAAAAAACGACATAGATGACCTTTGGATAGATGGAAGGTTTCTGCCATTTCTTCCAGATGTACAGCCATGTTTTCATGCTCATGCAGGTAGACCACCATCGCTTTGAGAAGTCTGCTTCTTTCATCAACCGTAATGTCATCTGTTCGGAAGTCTTTTATATACTGGTATATTTCCTGCAGGATTTCCAGGATCCGGATCTTGACGGTCAGTTCATAACCATCTCCCCGGATCTGTTCTGCCTGAATGATCTGCTGCATACAGGATTGAATCACTCTGTTATTAGAAAATACCGGTGAATGATTGAACTGCCAGTTGATCATGGGTGAGATATACTGAGCTTCAATGCGATCATCTGTGAAGCTGTGAATCAGTTCCGGAAGGAAAACAACAGCTGTAAAGCTGAAAGGACTGTGATCGCCGTTTACCATATGCACACTTCCAGGAGAAATCAGAATCACATCTCCTGTATGGATCGGGTATTGCTGTTCTTTGATCTGCAGTACGGCATTTCCTTTTCGGATATACAGCAGTTCGATTTCACTATGCCAGTGACAGTATATTTTTTCTTCTGTTTCTGCAGATGAATCGACAGAATGAACCCTGAGAGGAAAGTTCAGTGTTTCATGTTTTCCATGTTCCTCCAGCAATGTGGGATAAATATGCATATCAGCCACCTCATGTTAATATTGTGTCAGTTACAGACAATATTCTGCAAGATTAATTCTTCACAAAGAGATTATAATGCATATATACAGAATGGAGAAAGGGGTACGTATGAAAATCGTCAGAAGAGATAATCACTTATGGTTTTCCCATAAAGGAGAGAGAGTTCAGATTGAAGCATGGGGCAGGGATGCATTACGCATTCGAGCTACAAAATATAACTGGTTCAGAGGTGAAAACAAAGCGTTGAGTGAAAAAACGGATGAAAGATCCGCTGTTGTTTCAGTCAGTGAGGATGGTCTTTACGGAGAAATCATCAATGGCAGACTGAAGGTAACCGTTAATGAAAAAGGGGTATTGCGCTTTTATAAGGATGAGGAGCTTTTTCTGCAGGAATTCCATCGTAACTATGATTTTTCCGCATCCCCGCATTCCATCTGCATGAAACTGGAGGGACGCATGTATGAACCGATTGTCGGTGGTGACTATCGTGCAACCGTCCGTTTTGAGGCCAATGATGATGAAAAACTGTTCGGTATGGGCACATACCAGCAGCCCTATCTGGATCTGAAGGGATGTACACTGGAACTGGCACAGCGCAACTCACAGACATCCATTCCATTTGTACTTTCATCTTCCGGGTATGGTTTTCTGTGGAATCATCCTGGTGTCGGTACAGCAACATTCGGCAGAAACTATACCGAATGGAAGGCAGAGCAGTTGAAGGAAATCGATTATTGGATCACAGCTGCTGATACACCAAAGCAGATTCTGAAAAACTATACAGAGGTTGTCGGCAGGCCACCGCATATGAGTGATGATCTGCTTGGACTTTGGCAGTGCAAACTGCGTTATCGTACACAGGAAGAAGTACTGAAAGTTGCCAGAGAATACCATCGCAGAAATATTCCGTTATCTGTGATTGTTATCGACTTCTTCCACTGGACAAGGCAGGGCGACTGGCATTTTGATCCTGTGTACTGGCCTGATCCAAAAGCAATGTGTGATGAACTGCACAGTTATGGAATCAAGGTTGCTGTATCTGTGTGGCCAAGTGTGGACAGAAAGAGTGAGAACTTTGAAGAACTGTATGACAGGGGCTTGCTGATCCGTACGGAACATGGCGCAGCCCAGACATATGACTATCAGGGAGACTGTGTATCTATTGATGTTACAAATCCGGAAGCACAGCAGTATTTATGGAAGAAATGCATGGACAACTATGCTTCCTATGGTATAGATATGTTCTGGCTGGATAACTGTGAACCGGATTATGGTGTGTATGATTTCCGTAACTTCCGTTATTCCATCGGTACCGCACTGGAGATGACAAATGTATATCCGAAGATGATGGCGAAAACATTCTATCATGGCCAGAAACTTGCTGGCAGGAAAGAGATCTGTTCTCTGATCCGCTGTGGCTGGGTTGGAAGCCAGAAATATGGGGCACTGTTATGGTCAGGGGATGTCAACAGTACATTTGAATCCCTGAAAGATCAGGTGATCGCAGGAATTGAAATGGGTATTGCCGGCATTCCATGGTGGAACAGTGATGTCGGTGGATTCATGACACAGGACTGTTTCAGCGATTTCTTTAAAGAACTGCTGGTGCGCTGGTTTGAATATGCTGTGTTTACACCGGTATTGCGGATGCATGGTGACCGTGGACCACATGATATCCCACCATTATCTGATCTGGATTATGGCGGTGGCTATCTGTATACAGGTCATGATAATGCCCTGTGGGATTATGGGGAAGAAGTATATCAGATTCTGCTTGCCAATCTGCAGACAAGACTTGAGATGAAACCATATCTGAAGAAACTGTATCAGGAAGCATCTGATAATGGTTCTCCTTTGATCAGAGCAATGTTCTATGAATATCCGGATGATGAAACATGCTGGGAAGTGGAAGATCAGTATATGTTTGGTGAAAAGTATCTTGTTGCGCCGGTATTACAGGCAGGTGCAGTTTCCCGTAAGGTATATCTGCCGCATGGGGTATGGCGTGAGATCCATAGTGGAAATATATATGAAGGTGGACAATGGATTGAAGCAGATGCACCACTGCAGTACATTCCGGTATTGGAGAAGATGTAATCGTTCCGCTTTCTGACAGCCTGATTTCCATTTATAATATAAATAGAGAAAGGCAGGTATCACTTTATGAATGATAAGGCAATGTTCTCTTTGACATATGGACTGTTTGTTCTGAGTGCAAGAGAAAACGGCATCGATAATGGATGCATCATCAATACAGCCATGCAGGTTACTGCACAGCCGAACCGTATTTCCATCGCTGTCAACAAGGCAAACCATACCCATGATATGATCATGCATACGGGTATGTTCAATGTTTCCATCTTGTCTGAAAAGGCAGTGTTTGACACATTCAAACGTTTTGGTTTTCAGTCAGGAAAAGATGTGAACAAGTTTGATGGATATGATGGATGGAAACGTGCTTCCAATGGAATTGCATATATCACGGAAGGTACAAATGCATGGATTGGTGCAAAGGTGGAGCAGACGGTAGACCTTGGTACACATACACTGTTTATCGCATCTGTTGAAGACATGGATGTACTGAGCAATGATCCTAGTGCAACCTATGCATACTATCATGCCAGCATCAAACCAAAACCGCAGGAAACAAAACCTTCCGGTAAGGTTGGGTGGAGATGTAAGATCTGTGGATATGTGTATGAAGGAGAAGAACTTCCATCAGACTTTGTATGTCCATGGTGCAAACACCCGGCATCTGATTTTGAAAAAATAGAGCTGTAATTGAACAAGAAGCAGTCATAGAATATATCTGTGACTGCTTCTTTCAGTATGTGTGATGATACAGATTATCGATCATGAGCCAGATCATAGAGTTCCTGAATGTCTTGAGGCAGATGATCCGGCATCATTTCTTTGAGTTGATCTTCATTACCATCTTCGATGGCTTTGCTGTAATACCAGCATTTGTATTGGACCATTGCCTGTACTTTGCGCATTTCTGCAATCTGGTTTTCGATGCTTTCCAGCTGTCTGCTCATCAGTTCATATCTCTGCTGGTAAGTAGAAGGGCCCTGTTTTGCCCATTCCATGAACTGACGGATTTCACTGATTTTAAGACCGGATTTCTTCAGGCACTCAATCATGCGCAGCTGATCCAGTTCTCTGTCAGTAAAGATGCGGATACCGGATTTCCTTTGTAAGTCAGGGAGAAGACCTTCGGAATCGTAATAGCGTAACGTGGATACGGGAATAGCATACATTTTAGAAATATCACCAATCGAATATGTCATAATCAAGCTCCTATTTTTCTCATCATAACACCTGAAGTGGACTTGAGGTAAATGATCAACTGTTACTTTTCAGATAATCAATCCATTTCTGCAGTTTTGTGGTGTTGTTTTTCAGATAAACACAATAAAAGTGAATGGTTGCTTCCGGATCGGTAATTGGTACGAATATTCTGTTTTTGTTCTGCTCTGAACGGAACAGACGGATCGTCACGTCTGTTGCAAAACCAGGCAGTGTTGAAGAATTGATGATCGTATTCAAAGAATTCAGATCTGATTCCCGAATGAAATTGGAATGAGGAAGTTTCTGTTTTTTGATGTTTTCCCAGATACCGACATTGCCTGCCTGCAGAAATGTTTCTCCATCCAAAGCAGAAAATGGAACGCCCTGATCTTTGTACACTGCAACAGGATGGGCAGGGACAACAGAAAAATACATCTGTTCACTGCCATAGTACATACATCCAAGATCAGGATCTTCCATAGGATGAGAAAGAATGATCATGGTATAACGGTTCTGGTATAGTCCTTTCAACAGTTCTGCTTCTGTCTGCAGATCGGAAAGATTTGCGATATCCGGATAGAGTCTGCTCAGCATGTTTGGAATCTCCATACGTGGGGAAGGGGCACAGTAACCAACAGAAATGGTATGCAGGGAACGGTCATGGTTGATTACAGCAGTTGTCATTTCCTTTTCCATATTCAGAATCTGTCTTGCATAGGATGCAGCCAGTTTTCCTGTACTGTTGAGTGCCATCCTGTTCTTTGTCCTCTCAAACAGTTTTACACCCAGTTCTTCTTCCAGTTTCTGCATGGATCTGCTTAAGGCAGGCTGAGAAATATGCAGATGGATGGAAGATGCGGAAAGTGTTCCATATGTATCAAATGCTGCAAGAGTCTCCAGAAGATTCATTTCAATCATAGTCACCTCCACTATGTATTCTGTTTATAGTATACATGCGCATTCGGTATTGTACAAATGACAGATATTCATTGAAAATGGAATCAGAAAAGAGGAAGGAATTCATATGGAATACATGAAAATGAACAATGGGTTGGATATCCCGGTAAATGGGATCGGCACATTTCTTCTCAAACCGGAAGAAGCGGAAACAGCTGTGCTGAGTGCATTACAGAATGGTGTCAGACTAATTGACACAGCTAATGCATACATGAATGAAAAGGCAGTAGGGCGTGCCATCCAGAAAAGTGGAGTAGACAGAAAGGAAATCTTCCTTGTCAGTAAACTGTGGCCAACCGTTTATGAAGAGGAGAATGCTGTTGAGGAAACATTGAAAAGACTGAATACAGATTATGTGGATCTTCTGTTCCTGCACCAGCCTGCTGGAAACTGGAAGAAAGGATATTCCATCATTGAAAAGGCTTATAAAGAAGGAAAGGTGAAGGCAATCGGGCTGTCAAATTTTCCTAATGAATACATACAGGAAATCATTGATACGGCTGAAATCATTCCTCAGATGGTACAGGTGGAAGCACATCCTTACTATCCACAGACTGATCTGAAGCAGTATCTTTCCCGTTATGGTATTGGATTAATGGCGTGGTATCCATTAGGGCATGGTGACAGATCTCTCATGGAAGAATTGATCATCTGTGAGATGGGGAAAAAGTATCATAAGTCAAATGCACAGATTCTGTTGAGATGGCATGTGCAGAGTGGAAACGTTGTGATTCCAGGTTCAAAGAATCCTACCCATATCAGGGATAATTTCGATATCTTTGACTTTGCTTTGAAGGAAGAAGAAATGCAGAAAATCGCAGCACTTGATAAAAATACAAGATATTACAATGCAACCGTACAGGACGCACAGAAATATGCAACAATGTATATGGATTTTAATGCACAACAATAAAAGAGAGGAATATAACAGATGAAGGTATTGATGATCAATGGAAGCCCGGACCCAAAGGGCTGTATTCACGCCGCAATGATGATTGCCAAGGAAGTATTTGAATCCCGTGGAGTGGAATGTGAAGAAATCATTGTCGGTAATAAGGACATCAGAGGATGTATTGGATGTCGCACATGCAAGACAAATGGAAAGTGTGTCTTTCATGATCTGGTGAATGAAACATCACCAAAGCTGAAGGAAGCAGATGGTCTGATTCTTGGTTCACCTGTATATTATGGCAATCCTAATGGTACGTTGCTGAGCTTTGTGCAAAGACTGTTCTATAGCTGTGGATGTGATCTGCATATGAAGGTTGGTGCTTCCATTGTTTCCTGCCGTAGAGGTGGTAACAGTGCAACATTTGAATCATTGAATCAGTTTTTTGGTATCAGTGGCATGCCGACGGTACCAAGTACATACTGGAATGATGTGCATGGATATACAGGTGAAGATGTATATACAGATGAAGAAGGTGCACAGACAATCCGTAATATGGCTGAAAACATGGTATTCATGATGCAGTGCATCCAGGATGGAAAGGAAAAGCATGGGAAACCTGTTATGACACGCAAAGGTTTTACCAACTTTATCAGATAAACGTATGGAAAAAAGAAGACTTGGAAAGACAGATATGTCTGTAAATCCGGTTGGACTTGGATGTATGGGATTTTCTCATGCAAGCGGAGATCCAACCCCGGAAAAACAGGCTGTAGAAACAATCCGTAAGGCGATTGACTATGGCTATGATTTTCTTGATACAGCGGAATGCTATACAGGTGTGTATCCGGATGGCAGTATTTCTTATAATGAGGAAATTGTTGGTAAGGCAGTCAAAGGTATCAGAGAAAAGGTTATTATAGCCACGAAAACAGGAGTTTATCATAATCCAGATCGCTCCCTTCGTCTGGACAGTTCACCTGCCAATATAAGAAGAGCCGTTGAAGACAGTCTTACAAAACTGCAGACAGATTATATTGATCTGTATTATCAGCATCGTATGGATCCGAAGGTGGAACCGGAAATCGTTGCGGAAACAATGGGGAAACTGATGAAGGAAGGGAAGATCCGTGCGTGGGGTATTTCTGAAACAAGCGAAGAATATCTACGCAGAGCCAATGCCGTAACACCTGTCACCGCCATTGAGAACCGGTATTCCATGATGGCACGATGGCATGAATCCATTTTCCCGGTGTGTGAAGAACTGGGCATTACCTATGTTGCCTTTTCTCCATTAGCCAATGGTATTCTGTCTGGTGCCTATACATCTTCAACGGTATTCGAAGGGGCACAGGATTATCGTGCTAATATGCCACAGTATACAAAAGAGGGATATGCAAAGGCTTCTGCTTTACTGGAGGAGATCAGAATCATGGCACAGGAAAAACAGTGTACGATGGCACAGCTGTCTCTTGCGTGGATGATCAATCGAAAGCCGTATATCATCCCGATTCCAGGTTCGAGAAAGCTGGAGCGTCTTGCATCCAATTTTGATGCTGGAAAAATCTTTTTAAGTCAGCAGGAAGTATCCCACGTTGATCAACTGCTGGATGGTTTGACGTTTGATGTGTTCGGTGGACATCGTTAAGCGTTATGTGATGACAGAAAGAGAAAACCACATCTCTTTCTGTTTTCTTTGTTTGCGCGCCATGGGCACGCT
>JAEDEK010000080.1 GCA_016293365.1 Bulleidia sp.
CTTGCTCTTACCTGAAATGATGAGATATATCCCTTCTCTGTTTTAACAGGAATCAGGAACCCATCTCTTTTTGATACAAATGTCATGGAATCTGAACCGATCCCTCTGATACCAGGTATTCCATAGCCTGCTTTGATCGGAAATCCATCAGGAATAAGCTGCTTTGCTGTTTCTGATCGCTTTAGGGTATCATTCACATCAAAATATGACTTGTATCCAAGTACCTGGATATCCTGTTCTCTCAAGCCTCGCGAAAGCAGATTATCCCTATGTGTCTGCTTTAATTCAAGATGATCCAGCAGTCTGGTATACACCGTATTTCTGATCATGATATCTGCAGGAACTATTTCTTTTTGTGATTTCCTTGTCCGATGATTTCTTTCAGCCGGTTGAGCCGCTGCAATCCTGTTCAGATCATTCGATGCATCATTCATCGACATATCCTTAATATATGCATGGAGTCTGACCGGTCCACCGGATCGATCACATTTCGCACATCTCCATACATTCTTATGAGGATTTACATTCAGTTTCATCCTTCCTCCACAGAAAGGGCAGTCTATTACGAATCCCTGTCCGCTTTTTCTGCGTTGGGATCCTGGAATATCAATCTCCACCAGAGATTCAATATCAATCATGTTTTTCCTTTCTAATAGCCGTCTGCAGAGAACAGGAAAAGCGAGGTATATGCCCCGCTCATCCCTGAAGATCAATGATCTCTTCTACGACTCTTTTTTCTGTGCAGTCTTCAGCAGTGCTATAGCCGCCTTCCTGTCGTTTTCCGATCCGTTTTTCGAGTACCACTCCAGTATCTTGAGTGAACTGTCGCTCCGGTTTTCAAGCAGTACAGACATCCGTCTGCCCTTTGCCTTTTTATTGTCTGGATACTCGGTTTCAATGATGTGAGTCTTTGGATCAAATGGCTGCTGTTCTACAGGAGCATCTACCATCACCGTCTTTGTAACGATTCGATTCTGTGGAAGTGATGCAACGTCCACTTCTTCCGGCATTTCCTCTCCTGCATACAGTTCGATCCCAAGCCCGAACATTGCTGCATTTTTGACAAGACACCTCCACCTTGCTTTGTTCAGAAGGTTTGGGTCTGGCGTTTTTGCGATACCGCCATAGAAGTCATACACAGGAAGTGTCATTCTTCTTGTGATTCCTTCAATCGTCATGCTTGTGGTAACAACAAGCCCGTCGCCATCCTTCCGGTACTCATATCCATGCATGACCCCATTAAATGCAACACTGCTGGTATCACTCAGCTTTTCTGAAATAATCACGCGTGTATCCCGTGGTATTTCAATTCCATGCCGGTCATATTCGACTACATAGTAGTCAACATCCGGATAGTACGTCTGTAACAGTCCAAGGCACGAGGCCCATGGCAGGTACGACACCTCTGTTACTACACCTGTCTTCTTGTTCTGTTTTCTCAGCTTTTTGACATACCTGCTGACATCGATTTTCGATAGAACACTGAATACAGATTCCTTTGCAACCTTGATTTCCTTTTTTACGGTCTCCCTTTCTGGCATATAGTTCTTCCTTTCCAAAAGAAAAGAGACTCTGCCCAAAACCGCAAGGTTGTTTCGAACAAAATCTCTTTACACCGATAATATAGCATGGAAAAAACTTCCAGTATGGCAACTCAGCATAGATCTAATGCTTCTGGCTGTTATAACGGAGCCTTAGTGATAGAAGACTGGCACGCTGATTCATATCCCTGTTGGAACACATCTCAACAATTGCCTTTTGATCTCCGACCAGAAACACCTTTGCCTTGCTTCGAGTCAAAGCCGTATACAGGAGTGCCTTATGGAACAGTCTGCATCTTTGTGCAGACAGCACCGGAATAATCACGCAGAAATATTCACTTCCCTGACTTTTGTGGATACTCATGGAGTATGCAAGTGTCAGCATGTCAAAATCCTGCTTACGGATGATTTCCTCATTACCGTTATCCCATTGAATCAATAGAGCCGGTACCCCTTTATCTACGACAAACTGCCGGACAACACCAATATCACCATTTGAAGACTTCTCACCATTGGACCATTTCATCACACGGTCATTGATGCGGAATTCTCTCCCGTTGCATTTCATCGTATGTTCCTCATCTATTGCCGGATTGAAGATATCCTGCAATACAGGATTCAATCCATCAGAAGAACATGGATGTGCGTCATCTTTGTTTGCACGTAGCGGGCTGAGCAGAGCCACATTATCAATTCCATGCAGATCTACTTCTTTTTTGTACAATTCTGCTATTTTTCTGACTGCATCCTGTTCATCCTCTGCTGGTATAAACTGAAAATCCTCATTGTATTCAAAATCACTTCTGCCACAGTTGACCTTGGCAGCATTGGAGATGATCAGACTGCCTTCTCCCTGACGAAAGGTTTCTGTCAGATGATAAGTCGGAATACAGCCACTGCTGATTAACTGTGCCAGTACTGCTCCTTCGCCAACAGATGGCAGCTGATCCACATCACCTACCAGAACCAGAATACACTGATCTCCAAGTGCCTCGACCAGCTTATTCATCAACAGGGTGTCTACCATGGACACTTCATCTACTACTACAAGTCCACGTTCAATCCTGTGTGTTTCAAAGCGTACTCCTTCGACTGCGATCAGTCCCAGCCTGTTATGGATGGTGGAAGCCGGATAGTTTGTACTTTCCGTCATCCTTCTTGCCGCTTTACCAGTAGGAGCCATGCATGTCACCGGTTCTCCTGTCAGTTTCTGAAAAGAACTGATCAGACACTTCAGAATCGTTGTTTTGCCAGTGCCAGGTCCACCTGTGATAATGGATACACCGGTCAGAAGTGATCGGATACATGCTTCCTGCTGATTCTTTGATAAAGGAAATTTCTGAGAAGCAGAATATTGTTTTACCGCCTGTTCTGCTTCATTCTGACTGATTCCTGTTACGGTACGGTTCATCGCCAGGAAACGGCATGCAACATTTCTCTCTGCCCAGTCATAATCTGCAATATAGATCAGATGTGTCTGTCCGTAGCAACCGGTATTGAATCTTCGATCCACAACCAGCCCCTTTTCTTTCAGATCAGAAAAAGCCAGCTGCCATAGATCCATAGTCACTAGCCCCTGGGGATGCTCCATGAGATTCAACCCTTTATTCAGACGTTCCATACTGATTCTGTACAGGTGGTTCCCTTCGACATACATCCCTCCTGTTGCGGAGCATTCCTGTTTCAAGGAAGCCATGATACATGCCTGAATACGTCTTTGCGACTGCAGAACATCTATCTTTTCGCCACGTTCATACATCCCTTTTGCAATACGATCACAGGTTTCAAATCCGACACCTTTGACTTCATCAATCATACGGTACGGATCTGTTGAGATCTTCTGTATTGCTTCTTCCTGATAGACATCATGGATTTTTTCAATCACACGGCTTGTAATACCATACTGGCTCAGGAATCGGGTAAGAATTGTAATGGATTTTGTTCTCAGATAAGACAGGTGAATCTGTTCTGCCATTTCCTTCGTTACTTCTTTGACTTCACAAAGTCTATCCCACTGATCACTGCTGATTACATTCCAGATCTCATTTTCAAAGTGATCCACCAGTTTATCGGCAAGTTTACGATTGACCGATGGGAAGTTATCTGAAGCCAATGTGCGGATTGCAGCTTTCTTGGTTGAAGAATCCTGCATCTCGCTGTATCGGGAATTGAACCAGAGCTTGCCTTTTGCATCTACAGACCACCTTCCTCGAAAACGGTACAGTATACCACTGAGCTTTGGAAGATTGTTGCCTTTGATCATGATGAATTCCCGTGTCTTGCTGCTGTCGATATAGGAAAGAACTTCCTTATCCCATACAAGGTATCTTGCCATCGTATAGCCGTTCGGATATTCTTTTACAACCCGATCCAGCTTTGCATAAATATCGACATCCACCGAGGGAAGTCTTGAATAATCTCTGCTCATTGTTTTCTCCCGTTCAAATGCAGAAAAGGAGCTGAATTAACCTGCCCCTTTGTCGATTGGCTCTTCGCCATACATTTCTGTTAATAATTCTGCGGATATCGCTGCACGTCTGTCATCTTCATCTGCAAGTACTGGTGATCCTGGTACGTGGACTGTCAGTTTGCGAATTCTGGCTTTGATATCCTCGTCTGAAGTCAGTTTCAGAAGGTGCGATGGAGAAACTATCTTCTTCTGATACATCTGTTCCTCAGTAAAACCAAGTTCCTTCAGTTTTTTGACTGCCTGTTCTTCACTGTCCCAGCTGTCCTTGCCTCTTCCTTCAACAAGTTTCATACCTGGAATTGTTTCTCCCAGTTTTGCCTGATCTGTTGCATATTCAATCAGACTGTCGCACCAGCTTCGAAGCTGCCTTGCAACAGGAATCAGCTGAGCATACTGTTCGATCGGTACCAGTTCGGTTTCCGGATACTTTTCCATCTGCTCCTTACCGATCAGATTCCTGCTTGTCACAAGAGGACAGGCTGCTTTGGCAGGACAGAACCTGCAATGATCGCCAGTAACAAGTACACCTTTTCCCTCATACGCAAGCTGTGCACGCGGTTTTACTTCCTCAATCCCCCATGACAGAAGCTCATCAGGAGTAATGACTTCATTGGATACATGATTCATGCGTGGCTGAATGATGGTTGTTATGACCTGATCAAATCTTGAACCAAATACAGGATCAGGATCATCAAACAGGTTCAGACAGCCGATACCATACAGCCTTAACTGAGGATTATCTTCTGCATCTACCATGATGCCTTTTCCATACTTCAGATCAATGACATGAAGTTCTCTGCATCCAACGATAATACAGTCCACTGTGCCAAATCCTTCTGGAGCAACATTATCAAAACTCACAGGGATTTCGGTAAAGATTCTGCTCTCCGGATCTCTTGCCTTCATATTCTCATATAGAATTATGATAGACTCCAGATACAATGACAGTTGATCTCTGATCATCTTCTGTTCAATCTCATCCGGCTGATCAAAATCCGGCATTTCCTTACCGCTCAGATATGCATTCAGGCAGGATTCTGCAATTTCATGTGCAAGTGTTCCTTCTTCTGCATAATCAGTTGTCTCTTTCAGTCTGTAAATCTGTTCAGAAAGCCTGACTGATGGAGTGCATGCAAGCCATCGTGATGATGCTGATGCTGACAGTACAGCATGAGCACGGTTGTGATGCTCTGACAGCATCGTTTTTTTCTCTTCTGACATAAGTCTTCCTTTCTTTCAACAAAAAAGAGACCTGTCAGCTTTACCTCATAGCAAATGAGGAAACGAACAAAGTCTCAATACACTGTTAATATAGCATGAAAGAAGAAATACTTTTGGAATATCTGAAGCAAATTCTGTCGTTCTTTTTTCTTGAGATATCTTCCGATACTTTTCACGAGCTGTTCTGTATATTTTCCCGACATGAATCAATACAGGTCTGTGTTCACCACAAGCATGTATTTGTTAATACGCATCTTCAGGATCCGTAATTGCGACAGCATCAGATTCGGGTTCAGCTGTTCTGATATTTTTCTTTTTGCGTGAAGCCACAGCACCATTTGTACGCAATTCAGCAAGCCTTGCCTGCATCTGCTCTTCTCGACGGATACTGTCTTCCATCATCTTCTTCATTGCTGTCAGTTCCTTGTTTTCATCCAGGATCAGATTGATTCTCAGATCATAATCATGGATCATTTTTGCTTTTTCATCCCTGATCGCCTTCAGCTCGGCATTATTCCTATTGAGCATTTCCGTAACTCTTTTCAGTGTCTGCTGATTGTTCATAATACCTCCATCTCAGAAACCCCAGATCCAGATCTCCTGATTATTGATCTGCTTCTTATAAAGGTGGGCAGCATTCTGTTCGTTTTCTTTGGCAAGATTTGCTGTAAGCACCTGCATCCATTCGTTCTCATAGTGCTCTTTGTAATAGTCGATCACACGATTGACAATGACAGTTGTTCCCGAACATCTGATATTATCGAGCATCCAGATATCATCCTTACCTGTAAACGGAATATACTTACTTTCCTTCATTTCCTGATTCTCCTTTTTGTACACTCCAGGAATTATGATTTCCTGTTATCGAAAACGCATCCTTCAGACTATTACAGTTCAGAAACAGATCATCATGATGGAGAAGCAGAGCCAGTTGAGGCTGCTCTACTGCAACTCTTCGTAGACTGATACACTCTCTGAACATCCCAACGGCAGTATCAACCTGTGAAAAATCACAATCTGTGAAAACGACTTCCCGCATTCCCTTGCAGTTTGTAAACATATAATCTGTTTCTTTGACATTGATCATATTCCTGATATTAAGAGCTCTTAATGATTCACACCCGAAGAACATATAATTCGCATCATATACAAATTCGTAATCGAGCAGATCATCTTCAATATCTTCCAGACTCACACATCCGATAAACAGACCATGACTGTATCCTGGAAGCATGATGAGTTCCGCATTGGAATACAGATACATCGTTCTTGTTTCCGCTTCAAACCATAAGACAATCGAGAATGCGGTATGGCATGTATCTGCCTTTATCGCATATGGCCGATCATATACGTTATGGATGGTGCTGACACGGTCTCTTCTGATATGAACAGGCTGTTTGTACCAGCACATGTACTTCATAATATTTCTTGAGATAATTGCATGCGTTGTTTTCATCGCTCTCTCCTTTCTGTTAATTCGGTTTTATTTCTTGTGTTGTTTTAGACCATCAGTTTGATCATTATTGCCAGTGCCATAAACAGGAAGACCGTAACAGCTGTTACTGCTTCCAATACCCTGTCTGTACCTCTTGATTTGCTGTTGGCAAACAGCTTCAGTTTTTCATTACCTGCTGATAATGCTGTGGAGATGCCATCGGCTCTTCCTGCCTGCATACAGATTGCAGTAATCATCACTGCAGTATCGATCAGAATAACTGTATGTAAAACTGTTGAAATCATATGAATATCTCCTTTTACCTTCCTTTAGTCAGCCGAGCTGCAACACCCATATTTCTGTACTTCCAGAAATTGATGATCAGATCAACCAGTTCTCTTGCAAAGCTGTCCCAGCAGAATACTTCTGTATCCTGAAAGAACGTGCTGTCAAAATGATCATGAATCACACCTGGATCATCTGGATATCTTGTCAGTTCTCTTCGAACGTCATAGCAGTACATGTACAGATGCACAAATTCGTCATCAGCAAACCTGTTCTCCATTGGAATGAAAATCACAACAAGAAGTCCAGGGCCGTTATTCAGCAGAAGATCAAGTCTGCGTCCGGCAAGTATCTTCTTTTCTTTATAATTAGGAAGATCTTTATCTGAAATACAGGAATAGACATTTTTGACAAGAATCTTACCGCCACTCCTGAATCCTGCCTCTCTCATCGCCTGCTTTACACCTTGAGAGGCAAGTGTTTCTATGACCCTTTTTTCAACAGGCATCAGTTCCTGAGGAATCATTTCTTCCTCTTCGATCATTTCTTTTTCAGAACAGATGTACTTTTTCATAACGGTTTTCCTTCTGGACTGTATCCATGTGTTTCAGCATTTCCATAGCCACTCCCACTGCCACAATAATTCCTGTTCCACCAAGAGCTGCTGTATCGGTAACAGAGGCAAAGTGAGAAAGAATATAAGGAAGGCATGCAATTACGGTCAGACTGAAAGCTCCGATCAGTGTTGTTCTATTGATCGTTACCGATAGTTGATGCTCCGTATCTCTACCGATTCTGATATTCGGGATAAAGAAACCCTGCTTTTTGAAATTCTCTGAGATCTCTTCCTTATCTAATACAACTGATGTATAGAAGAAGGTAAGAACAAACGTGAGAAGACCATATATGGCAAGCCCTGTCCCTGTTCCCAGTGACAGCAAGCCGTTTGCCTTGCTGTAAAGGTCTATACTGAAGAAACTGATCAGAATCTGAGGTACAGTCATGATTGTCTGAGCAAAAATGACCGGAAGGACGCCTGCAGAGTTCAGTCTGATCGGCATATAGGTTGCGGTTGATCCATTGCTCAGTTTCTTTGTGCACATGATTGTCAGTCTCTTTTCTGCTGTTTCAATCAGAATCACACCCAGAATCAGAAGCAGATACAATACTGTAAAGCAAGCAAAATGGGCAATTCCCTGCAGCAGATGCTCTGATCCAACAGCATTTATTACTGTTGCATTAAAGTTAGAGATAAAGGTGCCTGGCAGTTCAGATACAATACCCGCAAAAATCAGAAGTGACATTCCATTACCAATCCCATGCAGAGTGATCTGATCAGCAAGCCATGATACTGCAAGAGCTCCACCTGTAAGCATTGTGATGACAAACAGATAACTCATCAGATCCGAATTATCCATGATCCAGTACTGATGATTGAATGCATAGGTGATTGATGAAGCCTGAACAACTGCAAGTACGACTCCAAGGAACCGTCCTGCCCGTTCCATCTTTTTTCTGCCCTTATTGCCTTCATGTTTCCATTCATGCAGAAGCGGGATCACATCACTGAGAAGTTCGATTACAATACCCGATGTGATAAATGGCCCGATTCCCAGTGCGAAGATACTGAAGTTGGCAAGTGAACCACCACCAAACAGATTCATGATGGAAAAGATGGAGTCAGTTGAAATCTTCAGCAT
>JAEDEK010000081.1 GCA_016293365.1 Bulleidia sp.
CCTGTAAAAGGAACCTTCCTTCCTGGTAGACTTCAGGATAGTGAATCTGTATACTCGATAACTGAAAACCACAGCGTGGTATGGATTTTTCTGAACGTGTTTGTCCCTTTTCGCCATAGCAGAAAAGAGGCAGTTTATCATGTCACAGTCATTTATGAAGGAGAAACCTGTTCTCCCGCTTGTTTTATCCATGTCTTTACCAATGGTGTTTTCCATGCTTGTCAATGCGCTCTATAACATTGTCGACAGTTTTTATGTCGCAAAAATCAGTGAAGAGGCACTGACTGCAGTTTCTCTGATCTTCCCATTACAGAATCTAGTATCCGCACTGGCAATCGGATTTTGGATCGGCATCAATGTTGTCATCTCCATTTCTCTTGGAGCAGGCAAGAAGGAAAGAGTGCTTTCCATCTTCATGACAGTGCTTGGCTTAAGTGGCATCGTCATGGTAATTGGAACGATCATATGTCAGTGTATTCCGGAAGCATTGATCGGCATATATTCTTCCGGCAGGGTGACCATTCAGGATGGAAGTACTGCCTTGAAAATCATCAGCACAGGATTCATTATCTCAACCGTTTCCTGTACGGTAACCGGTGCACTCGAAGGGCTTGGGAAAGGTATACCTTCATTCCTGCGTAATATCGGAATCATGATTCCATGCGCGTTTCTGCTTTCCTGTATGATCGGAGTCAATGGTGTATGGATGTCATTTCCTGTAACGGAATGTATCTGTGCGGTTGTATCTGTATACTGCTGTCGCAGATATATTCAGGAAAATGAATTTTGGGATGATTCATGCAAAAATAAAACAGAAAAAGAAAACTGAAAAAAAGATTACAATGATCGCAAATATATCTTGAATTTATGAAAAAAACTGTTTTTGCAGTAAGAAAACAGTTATGATTGAGTTGCACCAGAAGTGATAATTAATGCCTTGAATCTTATTGAGAGTACTTTATCCATTAACAAACACGACAATGGGGCTGGTGCAGGGCCGGGAGACCGGCCTCCTGAAGCCTTCAATCATACATATCTATTCTGCCGGATTTATCTTCTTCTTTCTGCTTAGTATATATGCATGTTTTTTCTTGAAATAAAACAGTGATACGGGAATATCGGAAGGTATTCCTTTTTTCAGGCTGGATATGAAATATGTTTTTGCAAAATGCTTTCTACTCAGAAAATCTGGTGGTAGAAGCAAACCTTTATCATGTCTTTGCCTGTTGTATATTTCTATCAGCGAATAAGAACATACAGGCAATACCTAACAGAACGGATGAGACCAGAATCGTGTACATGCCAAAATGAGGTATCAGTCCATAACCTGTCACAGCACCGATCAGAAATACGCTGATGACAAGAAGGTAATGGAGAAAGCCGTTGAGAGCTTGTGGATCTTTTGTGCGTGTCCATCTGGAAAAGGCATCCATACCACTGCGCAGATTTCCGATACACATCGTGGAAGCATATGGATAACCATCTGCCTTTCGAAAAGATTGTACCTGCATGGCACAGCTGAAGGATACAAGACTGTTGGCAGCAGAATTCATTTCCCTGGGCAGGAATGCTGACAGTGTCAGAGAAATGATTTCAATCAGCAGGATCATCTGTCGCCAGTGGATATGTCGTGAATTTCTGTATCTGGCCTGCATCTGTTCTGCAATGAATACACCACATGCAAAACATAATACCGGCATCAGATAACGCAGCATCGCCTGTATGTTTCCATCAAGCATATGTGCACCTAAAAGTACAATATTTCCTGTCTGGGCATTGGCGAAGACATGGTCTCTGCCAAAATAGGTATAAGCATCCTGAAGTCCGCCGGAAAAGGTAATCAGCAGGGCAATCAGGATGGAATCTGACATCTGTCTGCTTTTCATAACGAAATTGATTATAGTACAATCATACACTTTTTGCATGAAATTACTTATAATGGAAAACAGTGAGGTTATGAATATGACAGTTGAAGAAAGAATCGCACAGCTGCGTAAGCTGATGGCAGAAAGAAAGATTGATGTTTACTACATGCCGAATGAAGATGATCATCTTTCTGAAGAATATACGGCATCCTATTTCCATGCAAAATCATGGATGTCCGGATTCAGTGGTGATGCGGGATGTACGATCATCACAAAAGATTTTGCTGGTCTTTGGACAGATGGCAGATATTTTACACAGGCAGAAGGAGAGCTGGAAGGCAGTGAAGTACAGCTGATGAGACTGCGCCAGAAGGGTGTACCTGAGCCGATGGATTTCCTGATTGAAAATACACCGGAAAACGGACTTCTTGGATTTGATGGAAGAGTGGTCAGTGCATCTGCTGCACTGCGTCTTTCCCGTGCCCTTTCCAGAAAGAATGCTTCCATGCACGTCAATGAAGATCTTGTCGGCATGATCTGGGAAGACCGTCCATCCATGCCGGCTGAAAAGCTGTTTATTCTGGAACAGAAATATACCGGAGAATCGATTACGGAAAGAATTGCCATTGTCAGAAAAGAAATGCAGGAAAAGGATGCAGATGCTCTTGTGCTGACATCTTTGGAAGATCCATGCTGGATGCTGAATATCCGTGGCAATGATATTCCATATGAACCGGTTGCCTATGCGTTTGCGATCGTGACACAGGATCAGCTGTATTACTATATTGATGATGTCAAACTGACAGAGGAAGTCAGAAACTATCTGAATGAAGCAGGGGTAACCATCCGTCCATATGAAAGCTATAAGGACGATCTTGGTACTTTCCATAACATGAAGATCTGGGCTGATCTGAATCAGCTCAATTCTGCAGCATATACACATATCGCTTCCGATAATTCGATCATCAATGAAGTGTCTCCGATTGTAAATTACCGTTCCATCAAGAATGAAACGGAAATTGCATGCATGCACACATCTCAGGAAAAAGACGGTGTTGCGATGGTACGTTTCATCAAATGGGTCAAGGAAAATGTTGATAAAGATGACATGACAGAGATCACTGCCCAGAATAAACTGTATGAGCTGCGTGCCCAGATGCCTGACTATATTGAACCTTCCTTCGGTACCATCTGCGCCTATCAGGAAAACGGTGCCATGATGCACTACAGTGCAACAGAAGAAAAGTACAGCCCAGTACATCCAAGAGGATTTCTGCTGGTAGATTCTGGTGGAACATATAAGGATGGAACAACAGATATCACAAGAACCATCAAGGTTGGTCCTTTGACAGATGAAGAAAAGATGTACTATACACTGGTACTCAAAGGACATCTGGATCTGCAGGCAGCTAAGTTCCTTTCCGGTACAGCCGGTAACAATCTGGATATTCTGGCAAGGCGGCCATTATGGGATATCAATATCGACTATCAGTGTGGTACAGGCCATGGGGTAGGACATGTGCTTGGTGTACATGAAGGAATTCATGGAATCCGCTGGGGTATGCCGGCAAAAGGAAAGGCATATGATATTCTGCGTCCAGGTATGATTGTGACCGATGAGCCAGGTGTCTATCTGCCGCATCAGCTTGGAATCCGAATTGAAAATGATCTTCTTGTTGTAAAAGATGTTGAAAACTTCTATGGTCAGTTTCTGAAGTTTGAACCGATGACATACTGCCCGTATGAAATCGATGCGATTGATGTCAGATATCTGGAGGACTGCAATATTGCCCAGATCAATGCCTACCATAAGATGGTATTTGACCGTCTGAGTCCATATCTGAATGAAGATGAAAAGGCATGGCTGGCACATGAAACAAGGGTGATCACAAGATGAAGCTGATTTCCTGGAATGTCAACGGTCTGCGTGCCTGCATGAAAAAAGGCTTTGCGGACTTCTTTACGGCTCAGAATGCTGATATCTTTGCCCTGCAGGAAACAAAGATGCAGGAGGATCAGCTGGACGAGAGCATGATGTTTGAAGGTTACCATCGTTATATGAACAGTGCGGAAAGAAAAGGTTATTCCGGAACGATGGTATATACCAGAAAAGAGCCTTTATCTGTATCCTACGAGATTGAAGGGGATATCACAAAGGAAGGCAGAGTCATTACGCTGGAATATGAGGACTTCTGGTTTGTCTGTGCATATGTTCCTAATTCCAAGGATGGCCTTGCAAGACTGGATTATCGAATGGAGTGGGAAGAAATGCTTCTTGCCCATCTCAACAGACTCAACCAGAGCAAACCGGTTGTATACTGCGGCGATCTGAATGTTGCGCATAACGAGATCGATATTAAAAATCCATCCTCCAACAGAAGAAATGCCGGTTTTACGGATGAAGAAAGAAACCGTTTCTCCATTCTTCTGGAAAACGGTTATGCGGATACATTCCGTACACTGTATCCGGAAACAGTGAAATACTCCTGGTGGAGTTATCGTTTTAAGGCCAGAGAAAGAAATGCAGGCTGGAGAATCGACTACTTTGTTGTATCACAGCGCTTCATGGATCGTGTAAAAGATGCCATGATCTTTGATGAACAGACAGGTTCCGATCACTGTCCGGTCGGCCTGATCATAGAATAAACATGCGGGAAGATATATATCTTCCCGTTCTGCATCTTGAAAAACAGCTATGAAATCGGCAATGATGTAGTATAATTGTGCTTAAATTAAAAGTTTCATTACGGAAGGAGGATTTGAACATGGATGTAAAGTCTATGGTGGAAGGTTATCGTGATGAGCTGGTTGAGAAGCTGGGAGAACTGGTTTCCATCAAGAGTGAAATGGGGGAAGCTCTTGCGGATGCACCATTTGGCGCAGGACCAAGAGATGTCCTGAAGGCTGCTCTTGCGATGTGCGAAAAAGATGGATTTAAGACTGTAAATCTGGATAACTATATCGGATATGCCGAAATGGGGGAAGGCGATGAACTCATCGCTGTAGTCGGACATCTGGATGTAGTTCCTGCAAAGAAAGAAGATGGATGGGATACAGATCCATATCAGATGGTTGAAAAGGATGGTATCCTGTATGGTCGTGGTGTAGCAGATGATAAGGGTGCGGTTGTTGCGAGCATGATTGCGATGAAGGTACTCAGAGATCTGGGAACACCGCTGAATAAAAGAGTACGTCTGATCATGGGAACCAATGAAGAAAGCGGATCCCGTGGCTTGAAATACTATGTCGAACATGATGAACAGCCGACATACGGTTTCACACCGGATGGTGACTTCCCATGTATTCATGGTGAAAAGGGTGGTCTTGGTCTGAAGTATGTCTCCAGAAAGACATCCATCCGTGATATTCAGGGTGGTACAGCCGGTAATATTGTCTGCAAGAACTGCTATGCTGTGGTAGACAAGTGCTCTTTCTCCAGAAAGAAGCTGGAAGATTACTTCAACAACAACGACATGAAGTATGAGATTACAGACAATGGCGAAACTGTCAGAATTGATGTGGAAGGTATTGCTGCTCATGCATCCTTACCGGAACTTGGTAAGAATGCCATTGCCTATCTTCTGACTGGTCTTAAGGAAGCAGGTTACCAGGATCCGTTTGTTGATTTCTTCTGTTCAAGAGTTGGTCTGAATACAGATGGAGAAGGACTTGGGCTTAAGATCAGCGATGAATATGGTGCATTGACATGTAACTGTGGTGTCATTCATATGACAGATGGTGTAATCGCAGGTAACCTGGATATCCGTTTCCCTGTGACATATACATCCAAGCAGGTAATCAGACTGATGCAGGATAATGCTGAAGGTGAAGGTGGATCCATTGAGGTTGTTCATGCTGGCGAACCGCTGTTCTTCCCGGTTGATTCACCACTGGTTGAAGCTCTGACAGAATCCTATCGTGAAGTTACCGGTGATATGACAGAGCCGATGGTTATTGGTGGGGGTACATATGCAAAGGGACTGAATAACACAATCGCGTTTGGTTGTGCGTTCCCTGGTACAGATTACCGTATCCATAATACAAATGAATGGTGCCCGATTGATGAGCTGCTCAAGCAGGCAGAAATCTACGTGGCAGGTATTCAGAAACTGCTGAGTCTTTAATCAAAAAGGCATTTCCCTTTGATGAGGGAGATGCCTTTTTGCGGGATTAATATGGAAGTGTGTCTGCCTGTTTCAGATCCCACGTATCCATCAGAGTGGAAACAATGGAAGATGGATCATTCATGTCATCATCAGAAATGGAAGTGATGTTGTATGTGAAAGGAATCAGATCCGCATACTGGTTTTGCAGGGATGTAAAGAATGCTTTTTCGCTTCCTTGGTCCACATCATTGATCAGCCGTTTTTCTGTTTCAGTTCTGCTGTCAGATGATACAGAATAATCATATCGGCCGATCAGTTCTTCGTACAGTTTTCCGTCTTTCATATGGCAGATCGTATAGGCTGTACCATGTGCAGCCCATCCCTTCAGATTCTCAAGTCTGTCCAGTTTCCCGAAAATGGTTCTGTCATAGGCTTCCTGGCGCTGCTGTTCCGTAAACGCTGTACCGCACATATGGCAGTATTCAGCCGTTGTCGGGTTTTCGTACCCGCATTTCATGCATTTCATATAACTCCCTTTGATAACACTCAGTATACTCAAATAACCAGTGTTTCTGTACATGCAGTGAGATGAAGTATCGAAAATACCGGAATCCCTCATGAAACAGTTTTCAGGATACAGTGTTGAGGAAGTGCTGTGATATAATGGCGCATATGAAGAAAGTAGCTATCGTATACGATTTTGATAAGACACTATGTACAAAGGATATGCAGGAATACAGTCTGATTCCTGCCCTGGGATATGATGATGCAGGTTCTTTCTGGAAGGAGGTCTCTGACTTTACAAAGGAAAATCAGATGGATCCGATCAGTGCATATCTGTACATGCTGATGCATAAGTTCCGGATGCAGGATATTCCATTGCGGCCGCAGATGTTTGAAAACCTTGGAAAGGCGATTGTTCTGTATCCAGGGGTAGAAACATGGTTTTCCAGAATCAATGCCTTCGGCAGTCTTCTTGGACTGGATGTAGAACATTACATCATTTCAAGCGGCATGCATGAAATCATTGAAAGTACACCGATCGCAAAGCAGTTCAGGCATATCTATGCCTGCCGTTATTACTATGGCGAAGACGGCACCGCACAATGGCCGGCACGGATTGTCAACTACACAACAAAGACACAGTATATCTTCCGCATCAACAAACAGGTTCTGGATGAAAATGATGATGCGGGTCTTAACCGGTATGTGGAACATAACAGACGTCCGATTCCATTCGAAAGGATGGTATATATCGCAGATGGTATCACGGATATTCCATGTATGCGTCTGGTCAGAGAATACGGTGGAAAATCCATTGCGGTTTATTCTGAAAAGGATACGACAGCACGCCAGCTGATCAAAGACGGACGTGTCAATTTCATGACCAGGGCAGATTATTCGTCCGGTTCGGATATGGAAAAGCTGATGCAGAAGATCTTAAGACATATGGCTGCAGATGCAGCTCTTGAAGATCTGGAAGGAGAAATCCGATGAAGCAGTGGCTGGAAAAAATCAGATCTTTTGAATGGAAAGATCCGATGGTCATCATTCTTGTATGTCTGCTCGTTTTTCTTGTTACGGGAACATCTATCAAAGGATGTCTGCAGATGACTGCAGAAAGAAAGACTGTCTGCATTGATGGGGCATTCGGCGGTTCTTTCAAAGGATATGAAGGTATTGTTAATGAAGCAGAAGTAACAGGTAAGCTGGTGGATGAGCTTGCCGCATTACTGGAAAAAGACAGGGACTTCATAGTGATCAGAACAGATCGCTCAAAGACGGTCAGTGAAAGAGTGGAAATGATCAGAAATACGGATGCTTCACTGGTGTTGAGTATTCATGCCGATGGCAGTCTGGATCCATCTGCTTCTGGTATGCGTAACAGCGTCATGAAGACAGGGGATGTACATAGAGATGATTCCATCCGGTTTGCACAGTGTATTGCGGATGCTTTTTCGGGGAGCTTGGATGTACACAATGGCACGATGCTGTATAAACCGCTGGAAGGTGGTGTTGTATCAAGAAAGGATACAGACCTGACGGATACGACTGTCTATACCTATGACACATGGTCGATCATGGACTGTGAAAAAGTGACTGTGGTATCAGATCTTTGCTATGTAACATGTCAGAAGGATGTTGACACATGGTGTCATGAAGAAGGATACAGAAAGGCTGCCGGACTGTATTATCGGGCAATCAGGAATTATTATGGCTTACAGTGAGCGAATGAGTAATGCAGAGAGATTTCTGGACGCCTATGCCAGAATTGAAAAGATCCTGTATGAGATCATACGGGAAACAAAATATGTTCCGTTTTCTCAGATGATCACAAGAGCATCCAGGGAAAACCTGATTATTTCTTCCCGTGCCAATGATCTGCGTCAGTACCATGAACTGCGCAATGCCATTGTCCATAACCGGGGAAAAGAGAACGAAGTGATCGCGCAGCCTTGTGACAGTGTTACCGATGACATTGAAAAAATTGCGGATCTGCTTGAGGCAAAGCATGATCTGCTCTCCATCGCATCCGCACCGGTTGTTACGGTAGGCAGAAATGATTCCATCGCAGATGCCTATCGACTGATGCGGAAAATGAATACTTCCAAGATCCCTGTCTATCAGGATGGTGTATATGACTACACTCACTTGAAGAATGGTGCAGCCAAAG
>JAEDEK010000082.1 GCA_016293365.1 Bulleidia sp.
TTTTGTTTATACATATTTTAAATATTTTATCTATGTTGTCGTCAAACCAAAGAGAAGCGGCTTTCATCCCACACGCAAGCATGTGGGTTTTCGCCGCAAATTTATAACCTTCAGTTATATCGTTTTGATTATAATTGTCCAAATATGGATCATGTGTGATAGAGCTAAACTCTTTCATTGCGTCAGGATAGCTTATTGTACCACCCGTCATTTTTATTATACCAGGCATGAAACCATTTGCGGTCGCATTTTCGACATAGTCTCCACCTTTTCCTATACCTGTACCATGAACACTATTATTTACACTATCAGTCAATATTGATCCACCTTCTATTTTTATAATCGTATTTCCTAAATGAACAACAGTGGTAATTATCTCGCTTCAAATTACACAAACCACTTTGAATTGCAGGAGTACTATCCTGCAGACCGATCTTTCTCGAAAAGCAATTTTCCAATTGATGCTGTTTCTCTTACCACTTTTTCTTCTGCATTTTCCAATGCCAGGATCTGCTGTTGTGTACTTACGTCAAGACTGTTTCAAATTCCTTTTCAAAAGAAACCCACTTAGCAACAAATCAACACCCTTTTGCCTGAATGCAGTTTTCAAACCACATAACAACCAGGAATTATCACTTGTCTTTTCGCATTGATACATATTCAGCTTTTCAGAGATCATTGTGATTCACACCACAAATTCAGACGTGCATCTTTCAGCAATTGCTTTTCGAGATTGACCAATCTTTCAGTTATAGCCTTGAATGTGGAGGATGATTGCAGCTGATGATTCTTTTATTCGCAGGACAAATTAACTTCAGTAATCGTGAAAAGAATCAAATTCACTACCAATTTATATCCGCTTTCACATTTCAAGAGTATAATGACTGTAGAATATATGTACTTAGCAGTTGAGTAGAACTGAATGTTTATAATTGCAATTAAAAAATCAGCTTATTTATCGTCAATAATTGTATTTTGACCACATAAGCTGACCACTTTCAGGTTCTGTTGGAATTGTATATGACCATATCTTCCATCTGTTTTCTTTTCTGTTCCATGGAGGAGTGAACATAGATATCCAATGTGACTGATACCTTTCCATGTCCCAGTATTTCACTTAATGTTTTCACATCCATCTTGGATTCAATACATCTTGTCGCAAATGTATGCCTTAATGCATGATAGTTAATTGCCTGAATATCACATTGCTTCAGGATCTTATGGTACCTGTAGTCGTACGTTCTTGGACTCATGAAGGATTCTGATTCAGAGATGACATACTTTGATACGGATACGGATTTCAGTTCTGTTAATACATTGAAAAGGACTGATGTAATCGGGATGTCCCTTACAGACGATTTTGTCTTAGGTGTACCGATCATCAGCTTTGTTCCACGGGTACCATCATTCTTACCAACACGTGTAACAGTAGAACGGATGTGTATGATTCTTTCTTTGAGATCTACATCATTCCATGTCAGAGCACATACTTCACCAATTCGTAAACCCGCATTTAAAGAAAGCAGGATACCGGCATTGACAGGTGTAATGACAGCCGTCAGGTTCTTTTCCAGTTTATGCTGGTCTTCTTTTGACAGGATATGTAATTCTCTTTTCTGTTCCGGTGGCTGATGTATTTCAGTATTCAGTGGAGTACAAAGCTTTTCCTTTACACCATAACGAATGACAGATTTCAGGATCAGAGTGATTGTTCTCATATATGAAGCAGAAAGACTCCCATTACTGTTCTTTCTGCCGTTTTCAGCTTTATTACAGAGGAATGAATTCACAACAGCAGATGTCAGCTGTGACAGTCTGATCTTACCGAGTTCAGGAAAAATATGTGTATTCAGAAGAAACTCATATTTCTGGATCGTACTTCCTTTCAACCTGATTCTGTTACTGTCCAGCCAAAGTTTTGCCAGATGTTCAAAGGTAAGTCCCTTTGTTTCATTAGATACATCTCCTGGAGTAATATTGGCAAGTTTCGCCTTGACTTCCTTATGCGTTCTTCCATAGACAGAACCATAGCGGATCGTTCCGTCTTTTCTTCTTTCTATGCAATATCTGCCTTCCCATCTGCCATCTTTTCTTTTACGGATATGATCACCACGTCTTCCCATTTTTTCACCTGTTCAAATCATATGTACATGCTGCCGGATATATACTTTGACCACATATTTGACCATTTTGAACCATACAAATTGTAAGAATTTCATATGAAACAATGAAAACAAATCACATTGTAAAGAAAAAAGTTCACGGATTAAGCGCCTCAAGGCACTTCAATCATTGATGAATCCCCAAAAATACTGTATAATTTGAGTAATATATGGGCAGATAGCGCAGAGCGAACATTCAGTTCTACGCAAGATCGCCCCGATTTGCTGCATCGGTTTCTATGCATTTTTCTTTTACCTGTGGTCCGTCGTGCGATCGGGCAATATCATTGTATGCTTTATATTGTGTCCTTTCACTCGCCTGATAATCACAGGTTTTGATACAAGCCTATATAATAAGGAAGTCACAACAAAAAATGCCATTGAGATGATATCCCAATGACATTCTGAATTTATTTATGATGCAGCCTGGACTTCTTTCTGCCTTTATAATCCTTTGGCTGTTTTTTCTCTTTGAGGTTGTTTTCCTTTTCACTCTTCAGGGATGTAAACCCAAACTTACCGACCTTTCTGCCGAGTGTCCAGTATTCTCCATGACTGTAGGCAATCAGTTTTGCACGTGACAGGTCCAGTGTACCGTTTTCATCCAGAAGACGTTCATCCACATCTGTGCTGACAACCTCCGCAATGAACATATCATGGCTGCCAAGTTCAAGAACCTGTGTTACCTTGCATTCCAGACATAACGGACTTTCCGCAACACATGGAGCATTAACCACGTGTGCTCTTTCCTTTGTCATATGCAACTGACCAGGTAAGTCAAACTTATCAACCTTTGCCCCACTGTAGATCCCTGCGTAGTCAACTGCTCTGACCATTTCTTCACTCGTCAGATTCATGACAAATTCACGGGTTTTCATAATCATGGCGTGAGAGTGACGGGATTTACGGATGGATACCGAAACCATGACAGGATCAGAACATACCGTACCTGCCCATGCAGCAGTCATGACATTATCATTCCCTTCTCCATCCGTACATGAAATCAGTACAGCCGGTACAGGATTGAGAAGATTGGACGGTTTCCAGTATACTCTTGCCATGGATTACAGTGCCTTATCATTTACCTGATCCAGTACATTACTGAGGTAGTTCATGATTCTTTCAATGCATCCGTCCTCAAATGGTACTGTCAGATGAGCAGCCTTGACAAGCTGTGTAAAGGACTTTGTACCACCAAGCTTCAGGATTGTCTTATAGTCTTCCCAATATGTTTCATCTTTCTGATCCATACGGATGAAGAACTGCTGTGCTACAACCTGAGCCAGTGTGTAGTCAATGTAGTAGAACGGACTCTGGAAGATATGTCCCTGCTGATACCACCATGTTCCCTTTTCAAGGAATGGGCATTCCTCATAGTTTTTGTATGGCTGGTACATCTTTTCCAGATTTCTCCAGCACTGCTTTCTTTCTTCAATGGACCATTCTGGATGGGAATAGATTTCTTCCTGATAATGATCTACCAGCACACCATATGGCAGGAATGTGATTGTGCCACACATATGTGCATATCTGTACTTTGCGGTATCTTCCTTGAAGAAGTTTTCCATCCAGGGATAGGCAAAGAATTCCATGGACATGGAGTCAATCTCTGCACTTTCCATGGTCGGACAGCTGACATCCGGAATCGTAATATCCTTCGCCATGAATGTCTGGAAGGCATGGCCTGCTTCATGTGTCAGAACATCCACATCACCAGATGTACCATTGAAGTTGGAGAAGATGAACTGAGACTTGTATTCTGGAATTTCTGTTTCATAACCACCCATTTCCTTATTCGGACGGGCAATCAGATCCCACAGTTCATCATTTTTCATCATATCAATGAATTCTGCTGTTTCCGGACTCATCTCGTGGTACATATTGACCGCAGCCTCGACAAGATCTTCAGCACTTCCTTTTGGAATCGGATTGCCGGAATCAAACTGATATGCCAGATCATAATATTCCAGACGATCATAACCTACTCTTTCCTTCTGTCGATCATAGATCCGACATGCAAGTGGAGTTACATAATCCAGAATCTGCTTTCTGTATCCTGCCACCATCTCACGGTTATAATCCAAACGGTTCATACGGTAATAACCAAGTTCAACGTAGTCTTTATAGCCAAGCATATGAGCCATTTCCGTACGTACTCTGACCATACGATCATAGATTTCATCAAATCTGGATTCATGACTTTCATACCATGCATACTTGGCTTCAGATGCAGCTTTTCTCTTCTGGCGATCCTGACATTCACAAATACGTGCAATCTCAGCCAGATTCAAAATCTGTCCATCAAATTCAATCTTTGCGGATGCCTTGAGCTTACCGTATTCTGTGACAAGTCTGTTTTCTTCTACCATCAAAGGAACAATCTTCTCATCAAATGCCTTCATCTTGCATTCATTGAGTTTGAAGAATGTTTCCGGAATCACATCATACAGATCTTCCTTGAAGGATACGTTATGACAGATCTTTCTCATGCGGTCTTCAATCACTTCATACTGTGGGCTTGTTTCATCCCAATAGGAAGTTTCCTGATCATAGAATTCATCGGCAGTATTAATGGAATGACGGATGGAACAGAGAATGTTCATTGTGATGACATGGACTCTTTCCTGATTCAATTGTTCAAACAGTTTCAGGAAATCAGCTTTGTTGTCAGCCTTTTCCATTTCATCCAGAATCGCATTCATTCTGCCTGATGTCAGTTCATAATCAGGTCTTTCATACTTCATTTCACTGAATTTCATTTACCTTTCCTCCCTTTACCAGACAAAGTTGCCATGACGGAATACAGGGATTACCTGTCCGTCCTTTGTAATACCATCAGCACTCAGCTCTCTTGTGCCGAACATGAAATCTTCATGTACTGCAGAATCATTACCATGGTTTGCAGCAAGCTCTTCTTCATTCATTTCTGCTCCACCGGCAATGTTTTCCGGATAGCATGCGCCAAGGGCAAGATGACATGCCGCATTTTCATCATACAGTGTATTACAGAACAGAATACCAGTATGAGATACCGGAGAATCATATGGAACAAGTGCCACTTCACCTAAGGATCTGGATCCTTCATCTGTATCCAGCAATGCAGTGAGTGCATCGATTCCCTTTTTTGCGTCAAAATCTACAACTCTGCCATTTTCAAACTTCAGCCAGAAGTTTTCAATTCTTTCTCCAGCAAACAACAATGGCTTGGAAGCATAGACAATACCATTGATCTTTGTATTATCCGGCATGCAGAAGATTTCTTCGGTAGGAATATTCGGATCAAATACAACACCCTTTGGTGTTACACCATTACCTCCTGCCCAGATATGGTTTTCAACAAGCCCAACGGTAATGTCCGTACCAAGTTCACTTGTAAAATGAAGCGATGCAAAACCATAGTCTGTCATCTTCTTTGCATTGTTGACAAGCGTTGCATCATGCTTTTCCCAGTGATCAATCGGATCACTCTCCTCATCTACCCTGGATACCTCAAAAATGGCATCTTCCAGTTTTTCAAATGCCTCCTGCTCGGATAATTCCGGAAACAGTGACTTCGCCCATTCCACACTTGGAATACCTACAACACACCATTGTCCGATATTATTCATGAAGTAGGAAGAAAGATCTTTTGTCTTTTTACTGAAGGCAATATTCATCTTTGCCATCTTTGCATTATCTGCATCTTTATAACAGTCAGGAGATGTTGAAAGAACACTGACACTGCAGCATCCATCATCCTGTCTTGCCTTCTGATGGTCATACATCCACTGTGGTACATCACACAGTGTTTCCTCATCTTCATACAGTGTACGGCATGTTGTTAAAAGTGGATTCTTCCAGTCCACCTCAACTGTCTTTGCACCTGCTTCATAAGCTTCCTTAATCAGCAGATCTGCAAAGGCATGCTGGCTGACATCAATCTTAATCACAACAGGCTGTCCTTTCTGAACATTCATACCTCTTCTGACGATCAGTCTTGCCAGCTTCTGATACATTTCCAAAGATTTCATTTATTATCATCCTTTCCCTTTTACTGCATACCTATCTTACCTCAAAACAGACAGGAAAGAAAATGATATATAATCCATTGCAGAAATGCATATGGGATTCGTCAATAACCCCGAATCTGAAGAGTCACAGCTTGTAACTCACACTAATGATCATTACAGGGTTATGCTCCTATATCAGACATTTTATGTCTTCCTTTTGTACACAGGACTGCAGCAACTCATCAGGTGATTGACTTACACCCGTATTCGAAACGATATGTAAGTGTCCTATAATCCTTTCTCCTGCAAAATCATCTTTTAAAAAGAAGCTGTTTCCTTTTGATGTTATGAAACGGTATCATTACATAGTTCTGAAACCGTCAATTACTGCTTTAGTGTGTGGGAATTGAGAGAACAGACTGCTATTGATGCTGCCAAGTTAAGCTACCTGCCAAAGATTCACTGTATCTGTGTTATCTGATCAATTGCATACAGGGGAAGATTGATCAGCCAATCTTCTTTTCTATAATCTGACATAGAGGTGCGAATACACACTTCAGGAGAATACTTTTCCTGGTAGGTTTTCAGACTCTTTGCGCGAAGATTTTCCTGTGCCTTTACTTCAACCGGTACAATCTGTTCCCCAGTATCTACAACAAAGTCTACTTCGCAGGATCCTCTATCATTAGTATAGTAATACACACCTAAGTCCTGCATCGTTTTCAGCTGCTGACAGACATACTGCTCAGTAAGAGCACCTTTAAATTCAGCAAACAGATTATTTCCTTCAAGCAAAGTACGTTGACGAAGTCCTGCCATACAGCCTAGAAGCCCGACATCTACCATAAACAGCTTGAATGCTTTCAGATCCTCATATGCACGCAAAGGTATTCCTGCAGCATTAACACGGCTGACCTTGTGTACAAGACCACAATCACTCAACCACATAATTGCTGTTTCGTAGTCCTTTGAGCGAGCCCCCTGGCGCACAAGGCCATAAAGAAACTTCTTATTTTCCTTTGCTAATTGTGAAGGTATACAGTTCCATACCATACGGATTTTTGGGACAAGTTCAATTGGCGCATGTTTGGAGAAATCCTGTTCATAATCCAGAAGAATCTGTTTTTGAATTTCACGCACATCATTAAAATTTCTATCCTCTACAAAACACTGAACTGCTTCAGGCATACCTCCCACAAAGTAATAATGCTTCAAAGCATCAATATATGTCTGTTTGAAACCTGTAATCATCTGAAAATCCTTCTGATCAAGTAATTCACCAAACTGCTCTTTACCGATTGCCATCAGAAACTCCCTGAAAGACAAAGGGGACAGTTTCAGAAATTCTACTTTTCCCACAGGAAAAGAAGTCCCATGATGTAAGGAGATACCAAGCAATGAACCCGCACAGACAATATGATATTCCGGTGCATTTTCATAAAAGTATTTGAGAGATGACAACGCTCTTGGAACTTCCTGTATTTCATCAAAAATCAGTAAAGTATTATCCGGATTGATTTTATGTCCTATGTATAATTCCAAGCCCATCATCAGACGTTTTGTATCAAGATCAGCTGCAAACAGTTCTGTCATTATTGCGTTAGAATCGAAGTTGATATATACGGTATCTTCATAGGCAAGTCTGCCGAATTCTTTCATTAACCAGGTTTTGCCGACCTGGCGCGCACCTTCGATAATCAATGGTTTACGACGTTTGCTCTGCTTCCATTTCCATAATTTTTCAATCGCAATCCGATACATATATACCTCCAACATTATTACGTACGATTATTGTATCATACATTACATTTTTTACAGCGATCTTTGTGCTTTGTATAACATTATTTACAACGTATAAAAGAATAACATGAAATCACAGTAACTATGAGACAACAGGAAAGATACCCCCCTTGGGGCGGAAAGTGGACATATGTCAGCTACATACCTTGAGTTTTCAACCATCTGCTCATGAATATCAGATCACGGCCTATTTAATCCGTTTTGATTAAAAATAACGCCCACCGGATTTCAGTGAGCGTTATCGTTATACTCTTAATTTCAGATACAGAACGCTGCGTAGAGAGGTACAATTTTTTTATTATCCTCAAACACAAAGTTTTTCACAGAGAGTTTGATCGCATAAGCAGGCTTGTAAGTATCCATATACACCTTTTGCAGAACTCCAGTCTGCGCATAATTCATGATCGACCATGGATGATATAAGTCTGTATGACCAAAACGATATCCATCATACATATCCATCACTTCTGCAGTCAACTACCAGGCAATGAATTGCCAGGCTTGAAGAGAATGATCTGAGGATCATTCGCATCAACTTACCCGGATACAGCGATTCCTACAGTAACGATGCTACTGTATTTCTCTGCCAGTTAAGGGGCGGTTATCATAGCGAGTTGCCAGCTATGAGACAGGATTTACTGTCATACTCTAGTTA
>JAEDEK010000083.1 GCA_016293365.1 Bulleidia sp.
CATAGTCGTCCTTTCGATATATTCATGATAACAGAAAAACAGACGGGGATACCGTCTGTGTTAGTCCTGTGATCGTTTCTGACCGATCCATTTCAGTTCATATTCACCAGTGCACTCCAGTGTTCCACCGGCTGTCAGATCAATGGACTCTTCATTGGCATAATAATCTCTGACTCTGCCAAGAGAATCTTTGATATGCAGGCCGGCATCGTTGAGTGGTGTGACCTGATATCTGCCTGGTTTGAGTGATTTTGGGATCTGATAGACACCAGGAGTGATTCTGTATTCATTGTCATTTCGTATATAGATCAGAGACTGCTGCTTGTTATGTTTTACTGCTCTGACTTTCTGGAAGAACCGTTCTCTCATAAAGAACAGATCCGCATGTTCAACCAAATAGGTATATGTTTTTTTAGGTGTACGAACAACAATATGATCATTGTCATCACTGTTTCTTTCGATATAGCCGAGACGATGGCAGTTGATGATGTGATCGGATACAAAATAGAGTGCAGCCTCTGTTTCATACAGTGTTCCTTTGACGTTGATACCATTGCTTCCAGATGCATCTGCGATATTGTGGATGGTCTGTCGTCTGATTTCATTGACTGTTTTTACTGCTTCTTCTTCCGGGATGGCTTCCTGATCTACGTTCAGGGTTGCTTCGATGGCGGAGATGCAATGTTCGCCTTCATGGAGTAAAACAGAAGGAAGAGGAAAATATTTAGCCATGCAGTCATCCGCATTGTTGTTTTCCAGAAATACCCCCATGATTGTTCCACGCATGTGTTCCTGTGCAGTGACAAGGCGCTGGAAAATATCATATTTGACAGGTAATCCATATGATTGAATGATCCTGCGGCACTTTTTGCAGATATAATGATTATCCTGCAGATGTTCCATGGAAGCAAACAGTCCTTTTGCTTCACTCAGGCAGAAATCACATACTTTTTTCGACATCGGCATACCTCCATTCCTGAATATTATAACCGAGTCAAACAAAGATATCCATGAATAGACATACAGATAATATGTGAATTTCATGTGTATTTCAAAGAAAAAGGAAATGCTGTAACGCATTTCCTAGAAGAACAGTTTTTTACGCTTTTCTGCTTCTTTGACAAGGTCAAGATCATAAACAATGTTCAGATCCAGGCCTTCCACAACAGAAAGTGCTCTGTTGATATATTCATCTGTGAAAAACAGTTTTGGATCATGGATGTCCAATCCAAGAACTGCTCTGCATCCATGTGCTGCTGCTTCTTCAAAGAAGATACGTACAGGATATGGATAACGTACACAGTCTTCATACTGTGATAAACCTGTTCTTACCCCACTGCCACAGTTGATTTCCAGTGGAACATCATACTTTGCGGATATTTCAGCAATCCTTGCGGCAGCAGTTCTGACACCATCATCGATTCTCGGATAGATCCACATGCATACATCCGGATGAGCAATGTAATCACACAGGCCATGGTAACATGCATATTCAATCTGATCGACGTACTGCTTCAGTTCATCGCCATTGCGCAGATCATAGGAACTTTTTCCATTGAGTACAATCTGATGCTGACCAAGGATGCAGTATTCCATATCCTTTCTGTATGTGGCAAGATCTTCCCATTCACTCTGATAACATTCCACTTCCATACCAAGATGGATATCGATCTGTTCTCTGTATTTTTCCCTGAGGGAAAGAACAGAAGCTTTATATTCCTCCAACTGTTCAAAGTTCATTCTTTCCGGTGGAAATGGCTCTCTGTAAGGAGCGTGATCGGAAAAACCGAGGGTATGAAGGCCTGCTTTGATGGCGGCCTTGACGTATTCTTCATCTGTTCCGACTGCATGCCCGCAGCGGGTTGTATGTGTATGCCAGTTCGTTTTGATCATGGCTATGATTATAGCATTGTTTTGTTTGCTCAAAAAGATATTTCAGATATGAGAATATCGATTGACATTCCATGGATCTGTACTATTATTTTGTTAGAACATTTGAACAATCATTCAAATATGAGGTGTAATATGACAGTACAGAAATACAGGATTCAGGGAATTGACTGCGCTGCCTGCGCAAAGGAACTGGAAGAGGAAATCGGTAAACTGGAGGGGGTCAGTTCGTGTACTTTACAGTTTGGCGTAATCTCCAGGCTGCAGTATGAAGTGCATGATAAACTGGCAGATCAGACAGAAGCAAAGATGAGGAAAATCATTGAAGATGACCAGGATCATCCGATCATTGAAAAGGATGAGGTGGAAACAGTTCACTGTGACTATACCATCGATGGGATCGACTGTGCAGCATGTGCGGCTGAACTGGAAGAAGAAATCGGCAAACTGGATGGCGTGTCATCCTGTAAACTGACGTTCGGTATTCATTCCAGACTGAGCTATGATGTTGAAAAAACAGTGGATGAAAGTGTTGAAAAGAAGATGAGAAAGATCGTTGAAGATGATCAGGATCATCCGATCATCGTTCGTCTTGCTTCTTCAAAAACAAAGCGATATGACTATCGTATTCATCTGATTGACTGTGCGGACTGCGCACAGAAACTGTGTGAGCTGACAAAGAAAATCGATGGCGTCATTGATGCGGATGTGGATTTCATGAATGAGAAGCTGAGCTTTACATGTGCCACAAAAGACAGAAGCCGCATTGAAAAGGAAATGACTGCTATGATCAAAGCAGAAGAACCGGAAGTGGAAGTATCTGTCTACCAGCAGAATACCAAAGAAGAAGTCAGGGAAGAAAGCCACACTGTAATGATTGTAAGGCTTGTGGCTGGTGCACTTCTGTTTGTGGCAGGCATGCTTCTGGAAGGTGTGCCATCCATGATCTGTGCCATAGTTTCCTATGTCATTCTCGGCTATGATGTTTTGATCCGCGCAGTCAGAAATATACTGAGAGGAAACTGGTTTGATGAACATTTCCTGATGGGTATTGCTACACTTGCAGCAATCTGGCTTCGTGATTATAAAGAAGCAGCCGGTGTCATGCTGTTTTATCAGATCGGTGAATTCTTTCAGGAACTTGCTGTGGCAAGATCACGGAAATCCATCGGTGAATTGATGGATATCAGACCTGACAGTGCGTCCGTATACCGTGATGGTACGTTTGAAAAAGTGGATCCGGAAGAAGTTGCGGTTGGTGAAATCATACAGGTAAAGCCAGGGGAAAGAATTCCACTGGATGGTACAGTTGTTAAAGGTGCTTCCTCATTGGATACTTCTTCTCTGACAGGTGAATCCAGACCAGTGGATGTGGATGAAGGGGATGAAGTTATTTCGGGATCCATTAACCAGACTGGTTTACTTGAAATCTGTGTAACAAGTGAATATGGTGACTCTACAGTCGCAAGAATTCTCAACCTTGTAGAAAACAATGATACAAACAAGGCGGAACATGAAAAATTCATTACAAAGTTCTCACATTACTACACTCCGATTGTGGTCATCAGTGCAGTGATCCTTGCGATGATTGTATCTGTTGTAACAGGTAATATACAGGAAGGCGTATATCGTGCATGTACATTCCTTGTCATCTCCTGTCCATGCGCGCTTGTCATTTCGATTCCGTTATCCTTTTTTGCAGGGATTGGAGGTCTTTCTTCACGTGGAATCCTTGTCAAAGGTGCAAATGTGATTGACGTTCTGGCAAAGACAGATCAGATTGTATTTGATAAGACAGGTACACTGACAAGTGGCAGGTTTGCAGTGGAAAAAACAGAAGGCACTGATGATCCAAAGCAGCTGATTGAATATGCTGCCATTGCGGAATCTCATTCCAATCATCCGATTGGGGAAGGAATCCGTCATGCATATGGAAAGAATGTGGATTCATCTATCATTACAGAAATCAGCGAGATTCCAGGCAGAGGTATCCGGGCTGTTACAGAAAAAGGAATCATTCTTGCTGGTAATGCCAGACTGATGGAAGAAAATGGTATTACGCCAGTTACACCACAGGATGCAGGTACATATGTGCATGTGGCAGTAGATGGTAAGTATAAAGGCTGCCTGATTCTGAAGGATCAGCTGAAGGAAGATGCAGTGGAAACAGTAAAACAGCTTCACAGTCAGGGTAGAAAATGCGCCATTGTATCTGGTGATGCCAAAGAGATTACAGAAGAAATCGGAAACAGACTTGGTGTGGATGCAGCCTATGGCTCCTGCATGCCGGAAGATAAGGTGGCAGTGCTGAAAAAGCTGAAGGAAAATGGTAATGTAACTGCATTTGTTGGAGATGGTGTCAATGATGCACCTGTACTTGCCAATGCGGATGTGTCCTTTGCAATGGGTGGAGCAGGCAGTGATGCTGCGATTGAAACAGCGGATGTTGTGCTGATGGATGACCGACCTTCTGCTGTATCCGTTGCGATTGATGCAGCAAAACGAATACTGAATGTTGCCAATCAGAATATCATCTTTGCGATTGGCATCAAGGTGCTGACACTGATTCTGGGGGCATTCGGTATTGCGAGCATGTGGATGGCAATCTTTGCGGATACCGGTGTAGCCATGTTGTGTGTGCTCAATTCCATGAGACTGCTGAAACTGGCGAAAAGAAAATAATGTGAACGGATGAGAACGATTCTCATCCGTTTTTATCATGGCTTTCATATATACTAAAAAACAGATCTTCCAAGAGAAGAAACATGCGCAATATATCAAAACTGTTTTCCATGCTTATGATTTCATCTGTCTTGTGCTTGCGGGATCCGGAATGGAATGATGTCACAGATGTAATTCTACATGATACCAGCCGTATCCCCGCTGTAATAACAGTTACGGAAATAGTTCCACGTGCAATCGTTGTGGTGGAACGGGGTAGATGACATGTGTACGTTGTCAGGGAGAAGGCGCATGCGGTTATTGCCATGGAAAAAGATTATGGAGTATTGAAAACAGATCCGGCTCATAGGAAACCGGATCTGTTCTGTAAGGGGAATTGGCGAATGATTTATCCGTTAATGTTTGCTACGTTGTAATATGTACCTGCAAGAGGGTTGTATGCATAGTAGATTTGTCCGAGATTACCTTCACTATTCCAAATCGGTACGCCAATTTCCAATGCTGTTCCTTGAATAGTTCCACTGTTTTTGGTGGCATACGCTTCGTTATAGTTTCCGACTCTACCACTGTCAATATAGCTTGTCCATCTTAAATAATCTCCACCAGTACCGGATTTTGCTTTGAACTGTTTGCCACTGAATCTCCAACCATTTCCGCTGAAAGGATTAGAATTGTATTCACTGCCATAGTCCAGAACATATATGGTATCTGTTCCTGGGGGGTTAGCTCCATAAGTCTGAGTAGGAAAAGCAGTCTGACGATATTTAATGCGATTCCTGGCTTTCTTTACAGGAATTGCGTTTGAGTCCATGGTACTGTCATAAATGATTATTGGTGATGTTTGATCTGAAATATCATAGACTTCACATTTTCCATAAAGATATCCTCCATCTGGTAATTCAATTACTAGATCATCATCTGAAAGCTCTGGGAAAACAGTTTTTGAAAAAACTGTCTCTTGTTAATCTGAATATTCTGCAGCATGAATTTGAGTCACATTTAAAGAAAGCATGGATAAAGAAGCGATAATTGACAGAGTTCCAAAATATTTCATAGACTTTAGATTCCTTTCTTTTTATTCTGTGTACATTTCCAGATACTTCAGTGTATCGCGCTCTATGGCTTCTTTGACGGTAATGAATTCCGGTGTTTCACCGTTTCTGCATACCTGCTTGATCATCTCCTCATCCTTGCGGATATCATTTCCAATGTCGTTGAAATAACCACCTTCCTGAGGATCCACAAGCAGATATTCATCTTCATTCAAATCTGCAAATCTGCTTTCAGCCCAGCTGCGTGCCTCTTTGATCTGCTCTGCCGTATATCCTTCAAACGGGTCTGCGTTTTCTTTTACCTGCGTAACTGTGGTTTGATCTGACTGGTCCGCATATACTGCTGAATACGCAGAACCTGCAACGATACCGCAGATTAGAACGGTGCATAATAAACCTGTACATTTCATAAATGTACCTCCTTTTCGTGAGACAACGTTATCTTCATACTCATCATATAACGATTGTGAAAATAAGCAAGCGAAAAATAAAAAAGCGTTGCTAAAAATAGCAACAGTAGTTAAAAGTTGCAATTTCAGTGTTATAATACAGTCAGAAGGTGATGTAATATGGCGAAAATGACAAAGAGAGAAAGCGATGTCATGGAGATTTTCTGGAATCATCCTGGTGAACAGCTTTCCGCAAGTGATATCATGAATTATTCTGATGGATTAAGCATTTATACAATCCAGCAGATACTGCGTCGATTATTGGAAAACAACATGGTAGTTGTTTCGGGAGTCTCTACAAACAAAAAAGCTCTGATGAGGATGTACAGTCCGGTATATTCCAGGGCTGAATACATATCCGGATCTGTGGATATGAAAACAATGGAGGCACTTGCCATGCATTTTGTATCAGATGTGGATGATGAGCAGATGTTGGAACGGATAAAACAGAAAATTGAACAGAGACAGAAAGAACTGAAAGGACAATAATCATGCGGTTAACTCCATCATCCATTTTCATGACGGTTCTTATTTCAACTGTAATGATTTCTTTACTACATGTTATACTGACGCATTCCGGTTCGCATCGTCTGTTTAGATCGGATTTTCTGAGGATATTTACAGGGTGTACGGTATTACGTCTTGTTTTTCCTGTTGAGTTTCCGTTTACGATTACGATCATATCGTTAAAGGATATGATGAATCCTTTCATGGATGTGATTTACGGAAGGAATACAGGATATGATCTACGGAATCTGATTTTCGTAATCTGGTTGATTGGGCTTGTATGTTGTCTTTCAGTATTTCTCTTCAGATATTTCAAAGCGGAACAAGCATTCAAAGAGGTAGTGCGTACAGGTACAGTAAACAATACACCTGTTCCGGTGTGTTGCGATTCCATCATCAAAGAACCAATGGTCTTCTCCTTTCATCGGATGATTCTGATGCCAGAAATATCATATACAGGGCATGAAATAGACTATATTCTGGATCATGAGCAGACTCATATACAATATCATGATGGAATGAAAACCGCGATGATGCATGTATTGTGTGCCATCTACTGGTGGTTCCCGATGGTGTGGTTATTGAAAAAGGATTTCCGGCTTTTTCAGGAAATTCGTACAGATGATGTGGTATGCAGGAAAATGGATGATCAACAGCTTTTGGATTATGCATCAGCGCTGGTTGAGATCAGGCAGAAAACATCTGATCATGACCATATGGAATTTACGGTCTGTGTAGTCGGTGAATCTGATCGGATTCTTGAAAACAGGATCGATTACCTGATCCTGGGAACATACCGTAGAAAAACACCGTCGATGGTATTAGCGGCAGTGATGATTGTGCCGTGGTTGTGTAATGCGGTGATACTGGAACCACATTATGATGAGATCTTGAATCAGAAGGAAATGTACAGTGAAGCACAGATGATGGATGGTGTTCTCATTCAGCGGAAGGATGGAATAATGGTTTATAGAAAAGATGGTATTGAGTATGTGGTGAAAGATCCATCCTGGGAAGTGTTTGACGGACTGGAGGTAATTGAGGAATGATTACAATGTTGAAGGGATTACTTGTCATTCAGCTTGCAGTGTGTACACAGACCATTTCACCACATGGAACATATACTTTGAATGAGGAAACAATTGAGTGGATATATGAGATTCATGATGGAACAATCCGTCGACGGCAGTATAACTATACAACCAGTGAGTGGATTGGTGAGTGGGAAGAAGGCATGAGAATGTATGCGGAAAATGAAATGAGACAGGCATACGAATGGATGGAACAGAGATATCAAGGATGTGCGGATGATGAATATGTCATACGTGATGGCGGAGGGTTCTTTACCTTTGACAATGAAACTTCCAAAGCGGATCTCATACGACAAATTGAGGAAAAAGGACACAGAGCAGTTGTCATGACCGTACGTGAATCAAAAGCAATTGATTATCAGAAATATCTGAATCTGATCAGCAAACCCGATTCGAAATGAAACGGGTTTTTCATTTTCTGGAAAAGAACATGTAAAATTTCTGTAAGGCATATAATGAAAAACAATTAGTGGAGGGAAAGATGTCAAAAAGAATGTTTTCGGGTGCACAGTTAAGAAGACTGATTGCACCACTGGTCATTGAACAGCTGCTTGTGATGCTTGTCGGTATGCTGGATACGATTATGGTATCCACTGCCGGAGAAGCTGCGATATCCGGTGTTTCCATTGTCAATGATGTCAACAACCTGATCATTGCATTGTTGTCAGCGCTGGCTGGAGGTGGCTCCGTCATTGTATCCCAGTATCTTGGATTCCATGATGAACAGAATACTAAGCGTTCCGCATCACAGCTTGTCATGATCAGCCTTGTTGTTTCCACGGTTCTTGGTGTTTTGTGTGTGATATTCCATGAAGGTATTCTGAATCTGCTGTACAGCAGTATTGAAGCGGATGTGTTTGCCAGTGCAAAGGTGTATTTCTGGATTACAGCATTATC
>JAEDEK010000084.1 GCA_016293365.1 Bulleidia sp.
ATCGGTGAAATGAGCACATTGACAAAGGCTGAAGGCGAAGCATTCGGCAAAAAGGGAAATGATGTCTTCCGTAAGATTGAAACATTCCCTCTGCCTGTCATTGCTGCCATCAACGGCTTTGCATTAGGCGGCGGTAACGAACTGGCAATGAGCTGTGATTTCAGAATCTGTTCTGAAAATGCAGTGTTCGGTCAGCCTGAAGTCGGTCTTGGCATCACGCCAGGATTTGGTGGAACGCAGCGTCTTGCCCGTCTTGTCGGTGCAGGTTATGCAAAATACATGATCTATACAGCAAGAAACATCAAGGCGGATGAAGCTTACAGAATCGGTCTTGTCAATCAGGTTGTACCTGCTGAAGAACTGATGGCAACAGCTGAAAAGCTCGCTTCCATCATTGCAGGCAATGCGCCGATTGCAGTACGTAACTGCAAGAAGGCTGTCAATGACGGTCTGGAAGTCAACATGGATGACGCGCTTGTTGTGGAAGAAAAGCTGTTTGGTGACTGCTTCCAATCCTGGGATCAGCAGGAAGGTATGGCAAATTTCCTGCGTAAGAAGGACGATCCAGCCAAGGTAAAGCGTGTTGCTTTCCAGAATAAATAAGAAATCACAGGAGGAAATGAAAATGAAGGTAGCTGTAATTGGTGCAGGTACAATGGGCCGTGGTATTGCCCAGGCTTTTGCACAGTGTGCGGATGTCGAAAAGGTTTATCTTTGTGACATCAAGCAGGAATTTGCTGACAACGGCAAGAACATGGTCAAGAAGGGTCTTGACAAAAGAGTAGCCAAGGGCAAGATGAGCCAGGAAGATGCTGATGCAATCACAAACAAGATCGTAACAGGTCTCAACAGCCAGGCTGTTGATCCGGATTTGGTTGTTGAAGCAGCTCTGGAAGTTATGGAAATCAAGAAGAACACATTCAAGGATCTGCAGGAAAATATCGTTAAGAATGAAAACTGCATTTATGCATCCAACACATCTTCTCTTTCCATTACTGAAATCGGTGCAGGCCTCAAAAAGCCGGTCATCGGTATGCATTTCTTCAATCCAGCTCCAGTCATGAAGCTTGTTGAAGTCATCAAGGGTGCAAACACTCCTGATGCTGATGTTGAAAAGGTAAAGGAAATTTCCGCTGCACTTGGTAAGACAGCAGTTGAAGTCAACGAAGCTCCAGGCTTTGTTGTCAACAGAATTCTGATTCCTATGATCAATGAAGGTATCCAGGTTTACCAGGAAGGCGTTTCTGATATCGCAGGTATCGATGCTGCCATGAAGCTTGGTGCAAACCATCCGATGGGACCACTGGAACTGGGCGACTATATCGGTCTTGATATTGTTCTTGCAATCATGGATGTCATCTACAAGGAAACAGGCGACTCCAAGTACAGAGCATGCACATTATTAAGAAAGATGGTTCGTGCCGGCCACCTGGGTGTCAAGAGCGGCAGAGGATTCTACATCTACAATGCTGACCGTACAAAGACACCGGTTGACGCAAAATAAACAGATGATCTGTCAGGCATACCATGCCTGACAGGTTCATTGATATCAGGAAATTTGGAGGAAAGAAAAATGGATTTCCAGCTTGATCAGAAGCATGAGATGGCAAGAACTCTGTTCAGAGATTTTGCCGAAAAAGAAGTTAAGCCTGTTGCGATCGAAACAGACGAAACAGAACAGTTCCCACGTGAAACTGTTAAAAAGATGGCAAAGGCAGGTTTCCTTGGCATTCCAATGCCAAAGGAATACGGTGGCCAGGGATGCGATCCTCTGACATACATCATGTGTGTTGAGGAACTGGCTAAGGTATGTGGTACAACATCCGTTATCGTTTCCGCACACACATCTCTGTGCTGTGACCCGATCAACACATACGGTACACCAGAACAGAAAGAAAAGTTCTTAAGACCACTTGTCACAGGTGAAAAGCTTGGTGCATTCGGTCTGACAGAACCAGGTGCCGGTACAGACGCACAGGGTGTACAGACAAAGGCAGTTCTTTCAGAAGATGGTAAGGAATGGATCCTCAACGGTTCCAAGTGCTTCATCACAAACGGTAAGGAAGCAGATATCTACATCATCATCGCTTACACAGACATCGTCGAAAAGAAGGGCAGAAAGTCCAAGAAGTTCACAGCATTCATCGTTGAAAAGGGTACTCCAGGATTCACATTCGGTACAAAGGAAAAGAAGATGGGTATCCGTGGTTCCGCTACATATGAACTGATTTTCCAGGACTGCCATATCCCTGCTGAAAATCAGCTCGGCAAGCGTGGTGCAGGTTTCCCGATTGCCATGCATACACTCGATGGCGGTCGTATCGGTATCGCTGCACAGGCTCTTGGTCTTGCTGAAGGTGCTCTTGAACGTACAATTGCGTATGTCAAGGAAAGAAAGCAGTTCGGTCGTCCGATCGGCGCATTCCAGAACACACAGTTCCAGCTTGCTAACCTGGCGACTCAGGTTGAAGCTGCTCAGCTGCTTGTTTACAAGGCTGCTGAAGCAAAGGCAAAGTCCGACAGATATTCTGTTGAAGCTGCAAAGGCAAAGCTGTTTGCTTCCGAAACTGCAATGGATGTCACAACAAAGTGCGTACAGCTGTTAGGTGGCTATGGTTACATCAGAGAATACGAAGTTGAACGCATGATGAGAGACGCAAAGATTACTGAGATCTATGAAGGTACTTCTGAAGTACAGAGAATGGTCATCTCCGGCGATCTGCTGAAGTAATTGGAAGGAGACGCGAAAAATATGAAAATCGTAGTATGTATTAAACAGGTTCCTGATACAGCAGGCGGAGTCAAGTTCAAGGCTGACGGTACACTGGATCGTGGTGCAATGCTTGCAATCATGAATCCGGATGACAAGGCAGGTCTTGAAGCTGCTCTTCGTATCAAGGATACAGATCCTGAAAACATCAAGGTAACTGCTGTTACAATGGGTCTTCCAAAGGCTGATGCAGTTCTGCGTGAAGCTATGGCAATGGGTGCTGATGATGGTGTTCTGATCACTGACCGTGTACTTGGTGGTGCAGATACATGGGCAACATCTTCCACAATTGCAGGTGCTCTGAAGAACATGGAATATGACCTGATCTTCACTGGCCGTCAGGCAATTGACGGTGATACTGCGCAGGTAGGTCCACAGATTGCTGAACATCTTGGTCTTCCTTGCATCTCCTATGCAAAGGCAGTTGAAGTAGAAGGCGATACAGTCAGAGTAAAGAGACAGTTTGATGATGGTTACATGATCGTCACAGCCAAGATGCCTTGCCTTGTTACAGCATTAACAGAACTGAATGAAGCAAGATACATGACTCCTGGCGGAATCTTCGATGCTTTCGACAAGGAAGTACGTGTCATGGGTCGTGCAGATCTGGATGTATCTGATGACAATATCGGTCTCAAGGGTTCTCCTACAAAGATTGCCAAGGCTTCCGATAAGGTTGCCAAGGGCAAGGGTACAGTAGTTACACCTGAAACTGCTGATGATGCAGCTGCATACATTGCAGATGTACTGGCTGAAAAGCATGTCATCTGAGGAAGGAAGAGGAATTTACAATGATCAATAAGAATCTTGATGAATACAAGGGCATTGCGATCTATGCCCAGCAGGTAGACGGAAAGCTTTCTCCGATTTCCTTGGAACTTCTTGGAAAGGCAAGAGAGCTCGCAAATGACCTGGATGAAAAGACAGTTACAGCCGTTCTGATCGGTTATGAAGTAGCTGGACTTGCTGATGAACTGGCTGCTTATGGTGCAGACAGAGTTGTCATCGCAGATGATCCTGAACTGAAGGATTACAGAACAGAACCATATACACAGGCTCTGGCTGGCTATATCAATGAATTCAAGCCTGAAATCATGCTTGTCGGTGCTACAGCAATCGGCCGTGACCTTGGTCCTAGAACTTCCGCAAGAGTTCAGACTGGTCTGACAGCTGACTGTACAGTACTGGAAATCGGTGATTTCCCATTAGTTGCGATTCCAGGCAAGGAAGATGAACAGAAGCACAAGCAGCTGCTGATGACACGTCCTGCATTCGGTGGTAATACAATCGCTACAATCGCTTGTCCGGATAACCGTCCTCAGATGGCTACTGTAAGACCTGGTGTCATGCAGAAGATCACACCAATTGAAGGTGCTAAGGCTGAAGTCATCAACTGGAAGGCTCCACTGGAAATCAACAACTGCTATGTTGAAATCGAAAAGGTAGTCAAGGAAGTTTCCACAGTTGCTGATATCTCTGCAGCTAAGGTACTTGTTTCCGGTGGTCGTGGTGTCGGCTCCAAGGAAAACTTCAAGCTGCTGGAAGATCTGGCAGAAGTACTTGGTGGTACTGTTTCCTGCTCCAGAGCTGTTGTTGACAACGGCTGGCTGGATAAGGAACTGCAGGTTGGTCAGACAGGTAAGACTGTACGTCCACATGTATATTTCGCTATCGGTATCTCCGGTGCAATTCAGCATGTAGCAGGTATGGAAGAATCTGATATCATCATTGCGATCAACAAGGATGAAACAGCTCCAATCTTCGATGTAGCTGACTATGGTATCGTTGGTGATCTCAACAAGATCCTCCCATTACTGACAGATAAGATCAAGGCTGCTCTGGCTGCCAAGAACTGATTATTATAACGATTCGGGTGAATGATCATGTCATTCGCCTTTTTTATTACAATGGAAAAAGATCTATCGTGATTGTGAAATATTCGCAATGGCTGGAAACACTGTTGCATCTGATACAACGTGAATCATGTTTATCAGTATCTCTATGGCAATGGAATCTGATAATAAAATAGACCGCATCAGCGGTCTATTTTGTATAACATGTCAGATTTTACGACAGGCTTGATCCAGGCATGACAGTTTTTCATGAATTTCATGAGATAACAGTCTCGCCTTTTCTTCTGTCAGATCTGGCTTTGCTTTCCGGAGAAAGTCAATGCATTCTTCTGCCCGGAAAGAATAGGCATGTTGGTGAATGGCATGGGACAGTTCGTAACGGATGATACTGTCCTTGAGATCTGATACGCGCACTTCGAAGTAATACATGTTCTGATAGGAGATAATGAAACGGGTATTCTGTGCTGTCAGATCAAATCCATGCTCGATAATCTTTTTCTGTAAAATCTCGGCTTTTTTACTCATTTGCCCACCTCCAAGTACAAAATGTGAAGCTTCAATTCCAAAAGACAAAAACATAATAACGGATCATTTCAAAAATCATGTTCCCATTTGTGAAACCTGTTTCTGAATTTGAAACATGTCATCACATTTCAAGTACAGATAACAATTGCTTGAAATTCCATTATTTTTTAAAATGAATGTAACAAAGCAGAAATCCATGTTACTAATATAGTGAAGAGGTAAAGATGAAAACCATACTGGAAAAACTGTTCCGTACATACTGGAAGGAAATCTGCATGTATTTCTATGGACTCTGCCATGATATGACTCTTTCAGAAGATCTGAGCAGTGAAGTATTTCTGGAAGCAGTCAGATCCATTCCATCCTTTCAGGGCAACAGTTCTGTCCGTACATGGCTGTACGGCATCGCAAGAAACCGATGGTATCTGCATTTAAGAAAAAAGAAGACACAGATTCAGACATACAGTCTCAATGATCTGCTGAATGATCCGATGGATCCAAACACAGAAGAATACCCATATGTACAGGAATGGATGGAACATCTTGTTTCACAGGAAAATCAGACTGCACAGAAGGTATTCCATATGAGAATGGATGGCTATTCATTTTATGAGATTTCAGTCGCATGCAATCTTACGGAAAATTCAGCCCGTGTCATATGGCACAGGATCAAAACAAAGCTTCAGCAGCAATACAGGAAGGAGGAAACCCTATGAGCAGAATATCATGTGAAATATGCAAGGATCTGATCCCGCTTGTACAGGATGGCGTTGCATCCAGGCAAAGTTGCGACGCAGTGTATGAACATATTGAACAGTGTCATGAATGTGCACAACTGTTTCACGCTTCAAATACGAATGAAGAAGTGGATGAAACCCGGATTCTGAAAAAGACAAGAAAACTGATCAACTCTGTACTGACAGTCATGCTGTTTGTATTCATCGTTACTGGTGTATTTCTGACAGATGGAATGAATGTAATGATGAATACAGTTATCATGCCGGTTACAGGTACAATATCGTACATTGTATTCAGACGCAGTGCTTTCTGGCGTACACCGGTTATCATTGCAGTATTTACAGCACTCTATCATCTTCTGTCCGTGTTACAGCAGAATGGTGGATATGGTGACATTGGTGGTGTTGTGATATTCGCACTTCTGTATTCTCTATTTGCCTTATGCGGTATTGTCATTGCGGCATTATTACATTATGCTTTCAGAAAGGAACATTTATGAAAAACAGAGTATTACGAATCATCGCTTTTGTTGTGGCGGTTGGATTGATTGTAACACTTGGCTCATTTGCCAATTCATTGGTCGGTAATCCGATCAGTAAACTACTTGCAAAGAAGTCTGCAGAAAAATATATATCAGAAACTTATCCTGCGTCAGATTACACAATTGAAGAAACAGGCTACAGTTTTAAAGATGGAAACTATTATGTTCATGTTGTATCTCCATCTTCCATGGATACAAAATTTTCCATTTCTGTCAACTGGATGGGTAAAGTCCTGTATGACTGGTATGAAACGGTTGAATCAAAAATGGTAACGGCACAGCGAATCGACAGTGATTACAGAAATCTGTGTGATTCCATCTTCTCTTCTGCTCTGTTTCCATATCCATCAGATCTTGTATCTGGAACACTGAATTATGGTGACAGGGAATCCATGGAATACATTGCGAAAAATGAACAAAACATTTACCGTAAAAACTATCTGACAACAGAAGACCTTGTTCTGGATGGTATTTATGATGTCGGTGAGCTAGGTAAAACATATGGTTCGTTATGTCTGTATGTGGATACGGAAAACTGTACAGAACAGATGGCTGCAGAAGTACTGTTACAGACGAAAAAACTGTTCGATCAGGCTGGCGTCGGATTCCATGATATTGATCTGACTTTACAGCAACCACGTGATGAGGATGGAAACAGATCTTGTGAATCCTTCCACATGCTTTCTTTCCTGTATGAAGATATCCAAGAAGATGGACTTATTGAAAAGGTACAGCAGATTCATACAGATACAGAAAACTATTTTCACCAGATGGACATTATGAAAAGTGAAGAGCTTGGAAAGGCAGTGGAGGAATAAGATGACACGTCAAACAGTTGCATTTATATGCGTACACAACTCCTGCAGATCTCAGATCGCAGAAGCACTTGGCAGACATCTTGCATCCGATGTGTTTGACAGCGTATCTGCAGGTACAGAAACAAAACCACAGATCAACCAGGATGCCGTAAGACTGATGAAACAGGTTTATGGCATTGATATGGAAAAGGAAGGGCAGCGCAGCAAGCTGCTTTCTGATCTGGATCATTATGACATCGCTATATCGATGGGATGCAATGTTCAATGTCCGTTTATCGGAAGAGATTTCGATGATAACTGGCAGCTGGAAGATCCAAGTGGAAAGTCAGATGAAGACTTCCTGTATACGATGAAACTGATTGAAAAAAGAATTCTTGAACTGAAGGAAAAACTTGTTCATTCAGTCTGAGGCAATGATTGATCTGGTCTGATTCGTGATAAAAAATTTCTGTATTTTCACAAGGAACATGAAATAATGAATGATCATATCAGAAATTGTTATCTGTATGGTGGTGTCAGTAAAGACAGTAGCAGAATACAAGAATATCAGAGACGAACGGATCCAGTCATGGATTGACGCAAGATTTGAAAATGGATGGCGTCACATGGGAGCTGATCAGTCCAGATGAAGTGAAGATCACAGATCAGACTGGTGACAGCATGACAGTTTCAGTCAGTGAAATTGCTTGAAAAAAAGAAAAATTTGCTATAGTGTAGATGGCTATGAAAGCTATTAAGCCACGTGTAAAAAAGGGAACTGCTGGTACAGTTCCCTTTTTTCTAAATAATTATTTTTTCATATTTTCATCAATAAATTTAATAAACACATAGATTAATGCGACATATCCTAAAATTGTAACTAATAACATTCCATTAGAACAAATGTTACCAAAAAAAGATATTTTTCCGAAATCTGAAAAACCATTCGGATATATCGATGCAAACCCATGTATTAATGTTACATTTATTAACAATAGAGATAATATAAATAAATATTTAAATTTATCGCCACTCATATGTTTATTGATATTTCACTCCAATATATTTCCATAACAGCTGTTGAATTAATATAATATGTATTCACATTGTACCATTGTCATAATGAACGATCAATAGGACGCTCAGATAAATAGTAATTACGCATGAATTTCAGTCAGGCAAAACAACCTGATTTTTTCACTTTACTTTTATAGCGTACACGTGTATGTTACGTATATGAAGAAATCTGTTGTTTATCCTGATTGGGTTGAAAAATATA
>JAEDEK010000085.1 GCA_016293365.1 Bulleidia sp.
GAAAACTTTGGTCTGTTTTTCAGAGATGTCATTCTGACACAATTTAAATAATAAGGATGAAGGCCAGGAACTCAGAAAAAGGAATCGGGTTTTCCGATCATCGTAATAGTACTGAAATTCTGATACCGGCATTTCAAAGATCCTGGGATCATCATTTCAACTGGAGGAATTATGACTGCCACTGAATTTATCCGTCTGAAAAAGGCGGACTGTACAAACTGCTATAAATGCATACGACATTGCCCTGTCAAAGCCATCCGGTTTTCCGGTGGACAGGCGCATATCATTCCTGAAGAGTGTATTCAGTGTGGTAAATGTTTTGTCATCTGCCCACAGGATGCCAAAAATATTTTTTCTGAACTGAGTCAGGTACGCATGTATCTGAGCAGTGGAGAAGATGTATGTGTCTCTCTGGCACCATCTTTTGTTGCCAACTACAACACCGGTATTGAATCCATGAAAAAGGCATTATTGAAACTTGGATTCAAGGATGTCCAGGAAACAGCGATAGGGGCAACCATCGTCAAGCGTGAATATGACAGACTGATCAATGAGGAACATAAAGATGTTCTGATTTCTTCATGCTGTCATTCCATCAATCTCCTGATTCAGAAATACTATCCAAATGAACTGTGTTATCTGGCCTCTGTTCTTTCTCCGATGCTTGCGCATTGTAAAAAGATCAGAGAAGAACATCCAGGATGCCGGACAGTCTTCATTGGACCATGTATTTCCAAAAAAGATGAAGCAGAACGGTATGGTGGAATTGTGGATGCTGTATTGACATTTGATGAGCTATCAGCATGGCTGAAGGAAGAAAACATCGTCGTGGAACAGGATAAAGACGATTATGAGCATTCCAAAGCAAGGTTGTTCCCGACGACAGGTGGTATCATCCGCTCCATGCTTGCAGATCATCCTGACTACAGCTATATCAGCGTGGATGGTGTTGAAAACTGCATGGAGTTTCTCGAAAATATTGAACGGGGCAATGTTCATAAATGCTTTATCGAAATGTCTGCCTGTGTGGGTTCCTGTATTGGTGGACCTTTAATGGAACAGAAAGAAAACAGAATGCTGGACAACCGTCTTGCGGTGGACAGATATGCAGGAAAGAAGGACTTCGATGTATCACAGCCGGAACCATCCCACATTGCACAGAAGTTTGAATATGTGCCGTTATATGAAAAACAGCCGACAGAAGCAGAGATTCAGGCCATCCTGAACCGTATGGGCAAACATACGAAGGCGGATGAGCTCAACTGTGGTGGTTGTGGATATGATACCTGTCGGAAAAAGGCAATTGCGGTGTATCAGGAAAAAGCGGAAATTACCATGTGCTTCCCGTATCTGAGGGCACAGAGTGCAGCCTTGACCGATAATATCACGGATAATTCTCCAAACGGCATCTTCGTATTGAATGAAAGACTGGAAGTACAGAAGATCAATCCGATGGCACGCCACATGCTTTCCATCCGCAGAGATTCGGATGTTCTTGGTGAAAATGTCACAAGAATTCTGGATCCGGATATGTTTGTACGTGTTCTTGAGACAGGTAAGAACATCAAGGATGAAATCATGTATCTGGCTGACTACAGACTGTATGTGGAAACAACCATAACATATGATAAGGAAACAAGGTCTCTGATCTGTATCATGCGTGATATTACCGATGAACAGATTGAAAGAGAAAAGAGAGTGGATGTCATCCGGCAGACGGCGGAAGTTGCTGACTCAGTCGTTGAAAAGCAGATGCGCATCGTTCAGGAAATCGCATCACTGCTTGGTGAAACAGCAGCGGAAACAAAGATAGCTCTGACAAAGCTGAAGGAGTCGATCTCGGATGAATGATCTATGTATCGATACTGGATGGAAATCCATCAATCACTATGGGGAAGAGCTGTGTGGAGATCATGTTGACATTGTCGACCAGGGAGAAAACTCTGCGGTTATCGTACTGGCAGATGGACTTGGGTCTGGTGTTAAGGCTTCCATTCTTTCCACTCTGACTTCCAAGATCATTTCAACCATGATGGCTCAGGGGTTATCACTGGATGAATGTGTCAATACCATTGCGGCAACGTTGCCGATCTGTTCTGTCCGTGGAGTAGCTTATTCCACATTTACGATCATGCATGTCATTGATTCGGAACATCTGCATCTGATTCAGTATGATAACCCGCTTGTCATTATGATCCGTGATGGAGAAATCATTGATTACCCGACAAAAAAACTGCATTTTGATAACAAAGTCATCTACAGTTCTGAAATCAAAATGAAGGAAGGGGATATTTTCATTGCGATGAGTGATGGATGTCCGCATGCCGGCATGGGTAAGGAATATAACTTCGGCTGGCAGAGAGAAGACATTGCAGCATATATGCAATGCCTTGCCTTAGTCGGTCATAATGCCAAGACACTGGCAACCATGCTTGTGGATGAATGCAATACATTGTATGGCAGAAAGCCAGGGGACGATGCTACGGCTTGTGTACTCAAAATCAGAAAACGTGTACCGATGAATCTGCTGTTTGGTCCACCATCCAATCGGGATGATGTCGACCGTATGATGTCACTGTTTTTTGCAAAAAAGGGAAAGCATATTGTATGTGGAGGAACCACGACAAACATTGCGGCAGGATATCTGAAAAAGCCTGTCCGCACTTCCCTGCACTACTCCCGCTCTGACATTCCACCAATCGCAAAAGTGGAAGGGATTGATCTGGCTACGGAAGGGGTTATTACAATGAACCGTGTTCTGGAATATGCAAAGGATCATATCAATGAAGATCTGTATCGACAGGAATGGGCAAATTCCCAGGATGGGGCATCTCAGATCTGCAGGCTGTTATTTGAGGAAGCTACCGATATCAGTTTTTATGTCGGCAAGGCAGTCAATCCAGCCCATCAGAATCCGGATCTTCCAATCAATTTCAACATCAAAATGAATATCGTTGAAAATCTTTCCGAGTGCCTGAGAAAGATGGGTAAACGGGTCAAACTCAGTTATTTCTGATACACAGAACCATGGGAAACCATGGTTTTTGTATTGCCCGGTAAAAACCGACTCGATTGTACAGGATAACCCCATACAACAGACAAGGCACCGGTATATTCCGATGCCTTGAATATTACATATGGTCTGAATGATGGGAAGTTAAGACTGTTTTCATTCATATTAATGGGGATCTAAGTGATAATTCAATGAAACCCCTTACATCTTGAACTCTGTTCTGTTAGAATGTTCTTACATACAGGCGGATAACAATCAGGACTTCTATTTCCGGTATATGATCCGCCAATATTTTTCTGTTTGTCTAAAACACAGAAAAACGGAGGTTTACAACAGATGAGAACAAATGAAGAAATGTTTGCAGAACTGGATGCCTTCATTGAATCGGTCGGCAGTGATCCGAGTGAAATGATTGCGATTCTGCATACAGCCCAGGGTATTTTCGGTTATCTGCCGATGAAAGTTCAGAAACACATTGCAGATCGTATCGGTGTCAATGTATCGCAGGTATATGGTGTTGTCACTTTCTACTCCTTTTTCACAATGAAGCCAAAAGGAGAAAATGTGATTTCCATCTGCCTTGGTACAGCATGCTTTGTCAAAGGCTCTGACAAACTGCTTGCTGCGTGTGAAAAACATCTTGGTATCCGCAATGGAGAAACGACTGCAGATGGCAGATTCTCCATTACGACACTGCGTTGTGTCGGTGCATGTGCTTTAGCACCGGTTATGCAGATCAACGGTAAAACCTACGGCAACATCACAGAAGATGATGTGCCTGGAATCCTGGATTCCTATATGAACAGGGAGAGTGCAGCAGTATGAGTGAGAAACTGACATCCAGACAGGATCTTCTGGACATGTATGAAAGAGTCAGGGTACTTGTTGATAATAAGATTAATTATGATCCGGATACAAAGAGGGTGATTTCCGTCTGTTCCTGTACAGGTTGTGCATCCCAGGAATCTTTGGAACTGGTCGATAAACTGAATGAAATCATTGCCCAAAGAGGTCTGCAGGACAGAATTCATGCAGATATTACCGGCTGTTTCGGTTTCTGCGCAAGAGGACCGATTGTCAAGATCTATCCGGATAACATCTTCTATGTGCAGGTACATGAAGAACATGCGGAAAGCATCATTGATTCCATTGTCAACAATACGGTGGTAGATGAACTGTTGTATAAGATCACACCTAGAGAACATGCAAAACATCAGAATGATATTCCATTCTATGGAAAACAGCATCGTATTGCCTTACATAAGGCAGGTCTGATCAATCCGGAAAACTTTGCGGAATGCATCGCAACAAGAGGTTACCAGGCTTTAGCCAAGGTTTTATTTGATATGAATCCGATTCAGGTCATTGATGAAGTGACAAAGTCAGGATTGCGTGGAAGAGGTGGCGCTGGCTTCCCGACAGGTAAGAAGTGGTCTTTTGCACGTGCATCCAACTCGGATAAGAAATACATCATCTGTAATGCGGATGAAGGTGATCCAGGTGCATTCATGGACCGTTCGATTCTCGAAGGTGATCCACATTCCGTTCTTGAAGCAATGGCAATCGCAGGTTATGCGATCGGTGCAGATGAAGGTGAAATCTACATCCGTGCAGAGTATCCGTTAGCCATCAAGAGATTACGTATTGCGATCAAAGACGCGGAAGAACATGGATGTCTGGGTGATAACATTCTTGGAACAGACTTCAGCTTCCATATTCATATCAAATATGGTGCAGGTGCATTCGTCTGTGGTGAAGAAACAGCTCTGATTCATTCTATTGAAGGTCATCGTGGCGAACCTACTCTCAAACCGCCGTTCCCTGCAGTCAAGGGTCTTAATGGCAAGCCGACAAATGTTAACAATGTTGAAACATGGGCTAACGTGCCAACCATTATTCTTGATGGTGCAGAGAAGTTTGCTGCGATCGGTACAGAGCGTTCCAAGGGAACAAAGGTATTTGCCTTGGCTGGTAAAGTCAACAATGTAGGCCTTGTTGAAGTACCGATGGGTACAACACTCAGAGAAATCATCTATGACATTGGTGGAGGCATCAAAAACGGCAAGAAGTTCAAGGCTGTTCAGACCGGTGGTCCATCTGGTGGATGCCTGACAGAAAAGGATCTGGATACACCGATTGACTATGATAACCTTGTGGAACGTGGTTCCATGATGGGCTCTGGCGGTATGATCGTTCTGGATGAAGATGACTGTGCCGTCAATATTGCCAAGTTCTATCTGGAATTTACAGTAGAAGAATCCTGTGGTAAGTGTACACCATGCCGTATCGGTAATAAGCGTATGCTTGAAATTCTGGAAAGAATTACAGAAGGGGAAGGTACAATGGAAGATCTGGACAGGCTGGAACGTCTGGCCGTGACAATCCGCGATGGTGCATTGTGTGCGCTTGGTCAGACAGCACCTAACCCTGTTCTTTCCACACTGAAGAATTTCCGTGATGAATATATTGCCCATGTCGTGGATAAGAAGTGTCCGGCTGGCTCCTGTAAGAAGCTTGTTTCCTTCAGTATCGATCCATCGTTATGCCTTGGCTGTGGCATGTGCGCAAGAAACTGCCCGGTTGAAGCAATCCATAAGACAGACCGCCCAGGCAAGAATCCAAGACTCATGGCATACGAAATTGATGCAGGTACATGTGTCAAGTGCGGTACATGTCTGACTGTATGTCCGGCAAAGCCACAGGCAATCAAGAAGTAAGGAGGAAGGAACATGCTGAAGAATATTGTAATGAATGGAATTGCAATGCAGGAAGACTCCTCATTGACAATTCTTGATGTTGCCCGTAAACACGGTATTGATATCCCGACTCTGTGTTTTCTGAAGAAGGATGACTGTAATTTCACACATCGCCCTGCATCCTGCAGAGTATGTGTCGTTGAAGTAAAAGGAAGAAGAAATCTGGCTCCAGCGTGCGCAACTTACCTGGAAGAAGGAATGGAAATTCTGACAAACTCCTACAAAGTCAGACAGGAAAGAAAGAATATTGTTGAACTTCTGCTTTCCAACCATCCAAATGCATGTCTGACATGTCGTAAGTCCAATTCCTGTGAACTGCAGGCTCTTTCCAGTAAGCTTGGTATTTCCAACCGTCTGGAATTTGCTGGACCATTGTCACAGGAAAATAAGGAATACAGACATGGTTCCATCCTGAGAAATCCTTCCAAGTGCATTCTGTGCAACAGATGTACAGCTATCTGTAAGGAAATCCAGGGAATCGGAGCAATTTCTGCTTCCCAGCGTGGCTTTGCAACGGTCATCTCCGATGGGCACAGATGTGTCAACTGTGGTCAGTGTATCCAGGTATGTCCAACCGGCGCCCTGATGCAGTATGAAGATGCAACTGATATTGAAAAGAAGCTTGCTGATCCGGATACATTCTGTATCGTTCAGACTGCTCCAGCAGTCCGTGTATCCATCGGTGAAGGATTCGGTCTGGAACCTGGAACAGATGTATCAAAGAAGATGGTTACAGCATTACGTTACATTGGTTTTGACCGTGTATTCGATACAAATTTTGGTGCCGATCTTACTATTATGGAAGAAGCACATGAACTGGTTGAAAGAATCAGACATGGTGGAAAGCTTCCGATGATTACATCCTGCTGCCCAGGTTGGGTCAAATATATTGAAACACAGTATCCGGACATGCTTGATCATCCATCTTCCTGCAAGTCTCCGCAGGAAATGTTCTCTTCCATCTGTCGTACATATTATGCACAGAAGTACAACATTGATCCAAAGAAGATGGTCATTGTATCTTTGATGCCTTGTACCGCAAAGAAGAAGGAAATCACAAGAGAGCAGAATATGCTGGATGGCTTACAGCCAACAGATTTCTCCATGACCGTCAAGGAATTCATTTCCATGGTCAAGCGGTATGGTCTTGATATCAGTAATCTGCCGGATGGTGAATTTGATGATCCATTAGGTGAATCCACAGGTGCTGCAGATATCTTTGCCCAGACTGGTGGCGTAATGGAAGCAGCAATCCGTACGGCTGGTGTATGGCTGGATGGAGATGCTCCATGGAATATCAACTGGGAAACAGGCTATGATTCCGGTATCAAGGAATCCACAGTTACAATCGGTGGTATTACACTCAATCTGTGTATTGCATCCGGCCTTGCCAATGCAGGTAAGGTTCTGGAAAGAGTCAGATCCGGTGAAAAGAACTATCATTTCATTGAAATCATGGCATGCCCTGGAGGATGTCTCAATGGTGGTGGTCAGCCGATTGCCAAAGACGGTAAATATGCTGAAACGCTGGCGAAGCGCAGAGCAGGCATTCAGGCTGTAGACAAGTCCAAGAGTGCTCGTATCTCCTGTGACTCCAAGTCCATCCAGACACTGTATGAAGAGTTCCTTGGAGCTCCTGGCAGTGAACTGGCACATCATCTGCTGCATACATCCTATGCAGACGATTCTGAAACAATCTGATGAAACGACAAAGGAACTGCTTGAAACAGTTCCTTTTGCCTGTTTTCATGTCTCAAATAGAAATGGACGCTTTATGTCCTGTCAAAAATACGGATTTTCAGTAACAATAGAGCCAGAAAAGGAGTAACCCCATGAATCAGGAAAAGATTGGAAGATTTCTGAAACAGCTCAGAATGGAAAAACAGCTGACACAGGAAAAGCTGAGTGAAACACTTGGTGTTTCCAGAAGAACGGTATCGAGATGGGAAACAGGGAATAACCTGCCGGATCTGTCGATCCTTGTCGAACTGGCTGATTTTTATGATGTGGACCTGAAGGAAATCTTTGCGGGTGAAAGAAATCAGAACATGATGAATGAAGAAGAAAAGGACACATTGAAACAGGCAGCAGCCTACACAGAACAAAGGAAGAAAAAAATCATGCGCCGAATGCATATTCTGTTTATTATTGGATGTATTTCCATGGCGTGTTATCTTTTGATTCTGTTTTTCGGACCAGAACAGTCAACACCATTATCTGATTTCTTCAAGGGGGTGTCACTTGGGATTGCTGCGGGGATGATTGTCGTTGGAACAATCATGACTTCATCACATGCAGATGCCATTGTTGCCTGGAAAACAGATCACGGAATCATTCGGTCAACTGCCCGGCAATGAATTGCCAGGCTTGAAGAGAATGATCTGAGGATCATTCGCATCAACTTACCCGGATACAGCGATTCCTACAGTAACGATGCTACTGTATTTCTCTGCCAGTTAAGGGGCTGTTATCATAGCGAGTTGCCAGCTATGAGACAGGATTTACTATCATACTTTAGTTAAGAGATATCGGTATACCGGATTCTTTCAGATAAAGAAGTCC
>JAEDEK010000086.1 GCA_016293365.1 Bulleidia sp.
ACTTTATCCATCACAAGCTGATAGAGAGATTTCACAATATGATTGGTCTCTGCCTGAGCCTTCTCCTTTGCTTCTCTTTCTGTTAACGTTTCCTGCAACAGCTGTAAATAAAACAGTTTTCTTTCAGTTACATGATAACGGAAGTACTATATTCTGTCTTTCGCCGGATAATACACAAAAATTCTATTTCATCCAGTAACAGCACTCTCATCTTTTCAAAAAAGCATAAAAAAAGACGGATGTGATCTTTACATCCGCCTTACTTTGGTTATTCTTCTTCAAACAGGTATGCGCCATTGGATTCAATGACTTTCTTATACCAGTAGAAGGACTTCTTACGGTAACGGTTGAATGTACCATTACCTTCATCATCGCAGTCAACATAGATGAAGCCATAACGCTTGCTCATCTGCTTTGTGCTTTCAGAAACAAGGTCAATGCATGCCCAGCTTGTATATCCCATCAGTTCAACGCCATCTTCTACAATTGCATCATACATAGCCTTCATATGATCTTTGTAGTAAGCAATGTGAGCATCATCCTCTACTGTAAAGGAGCCGTTTCCATCCGGTACGAGTTCTTCCTTTTCACCAAGACCGTTTTCAACGATGAATAATGGTTTTCTGTATCTGTCATACAGATCAACCATGGAAATACGTAAACCGATCGGGTCTGACTGCCATCCCCATTCAGATGCCTTGAGGTATGGGTTCTTGATGGCTGTTACGGTATTTGCTGCTGTAGTCTGCAGGCCTTCGGAATCCTTTGCTACGCAGGAAGAAGAATAGTAAGAGAAAGAAATGAAGTCAACAGGATATGCCTTCATGACTCTTAAGTCTTCTTCTGTCATGACAATATTGAGTCCATGATTTTTGAATCTGGCAAGAAGGTATGCTGGATATTCTCCGAATACCTGTGTATCGGAATAGCAGTATGTGGAACGCATTCTCTGTTGTGCTTCCAGCTGATCTTCCGGCTTGCATGTGTATGGATAGTATGTCAGCTTTGTCAGCATGCATCCTACCTTGGCTTCAGGGAACTTTTCATGGATGTACTGTGTTGCAAGTGCGGAAGCAACAAACTGATGGTGCATGGACTGGAAGATGACTTCTTCCCAGTTGATGCCCTCAAATCTGTCCTTAATAAGACCACCAGTTGTATATGGGTGACGGATCATGGAGTCAACTTCATTGAATGTCAGCCAGTACTTGACGCGGTCTCCATAACGATCAACGATTGTACGTGTGAAGTTCATGAAGAAATCGATTGTCTTTCTGTTATACCAGCAGTTGTACTCCAGGCACAGATGTAATGGTGGTTCATAGTGAGAAATTGTAACAAGCGGTTCAATGTTGTACTTCTTCAGTTCATTGAATACATTGTCATAGAATTTCAGACCTTCTTCGTTCGGCTGTGTTTCATCACCCTTTGGATAGATACGGGACCATGCGATAGACATACGGAATACCTTGAATCCCATTTCTGCCATCAGGGCAATATCTTCCTTGTAATGATGATAGAAGTCTGAACCATGTCTTTTTGGATAATGCTTCAGATCATCCGGATTGGCCAAAGCAATTTCAATGTCTTTGGACAGCACTTCGTTCTGTTTTGCATAATCCTGTACGTCAATGTCAAGATGACTTCTGGCAGCATCGGATACAGACCATCCTTTGCCTCCTTCATTCCAGCCACCTTCAAACTGATTGGCAGCTGTAGCGCCACCCCACAGGAATCCTTCAGGGAATGTTCTTGTTTCACTCATGTTTTTTATTACTCCTTTGGTTTAATAATAACAGGGTATTACTGTTTGTAAATAATACCCTGTTTTAAATACGATTACTGCTGTGCTTCTACCTGTTTGTTAGCAAGAAGAACGAATGGTGTGTAGATCAGGAAGGAGATGACTACACATAATAACTGTGTAATAACTGCACCGATGCTACCGCCGGAAGCCATGAATGCCATGAGTCCTGGAGGAGTTGTCCATGGTGCGTTAACAACCATGGTTCCACAGAATCCGATGGATGTCATGAAGTAACCGAATGCAGAAGTTACGATTGGTGCAATCATGAATGGAATACCCATGATCGGGTTCATAACGATCGGGATACCGAATGTGATCGGCTCATTGATGTTGAAGATTCCACATGGAATTGCAAGCTTACAGATGGATCTGTAATCATCACGCTTGGAGAACAGTAATACAGCGATGATCAGACCGCCAGTGATACCTGCACCTGTGACTGTAGAGAAACAGGACATGAATGGTGTGGAAATAATGTTTGGAATAGCCTCACCTGCCGCATAAGCAGCTTCATTTTCAGCAAATGCAGTAAGCAGTACAGGTTCATAGATCCCCTTGAGTGTCTGTGTACCATGGATACCGAAGAACCAGAGGATAACAGACAGGAAGATGATCAGCAGGAATCCCGGCAGACCTGTCATGACATTCTTGAGAGGTGCCTGAATGAATGTTGTGATTGCCTGGAACAGTGTCAGACCAAGGAGCTGTTCAAATGCAAATCCGACACCTGCTACAATGATCAGTACCAGTGCACATGGGAACAGGATTTCAAAGGATCTTGCGATGTTCGGTGGAACAGAATCAGGCATGCTGATCTTCAGCTTACCGGAGTTGACGATCTTGACATACAGTGTTGCAGACACGACTGCGACAAGCATAGCGACGAAAAGTCCCTGCGCGTTTGTGTAGTTGGAAGCAAGTACATTGTTGATTGTAACTGCTTCTCCGGATTCTGCAGCTACTGCTGTAGCAGAAGTTACACAAAGAGAGATAAAGCAGGATAAAGCAAGAATGGAAACCACCTTGTCCTTGTTGCCATAGCTCTCAGCTACCTTGGCAGATAACAGAATGACAATACCGATTGCCATCATGTTCATTGTACCGTAGTTGGCAGCAACAAATAATGGCTTGAACATACCTAACCATGCAAAACCAGGAACGTTTGCCAAAGACATGTATCCAGGTGTTGTATTACATACAACGTTGGAAAACAGTGTACAGAAGGAACCGATAATAATTACCGGCATCAGATCCGTAAACGCGTCACGGATACAGGACAGCAGACGATTGTTGCTGACCTTGGATGCGAATGTAAGCATTACATCCATGAATTTCTCGTTCATTTTTCTTTTCTCCTTTTTTATGTACACAGTTTACAACAAGCGCTTTCAAATTATTCTATGATATTTTTGATAATAATTATATAATATTTCATATATTTAAGGAGTAATATTGATATGGATTTCAGTTCAATCGGTGCATTTCTGGCAATTGCGCAATACAGAAACATTTCCAAGGCAGCGGCTTCTCTTTACCTTTCGCAAAGCAATCTGTCCGCAAGAATCTCAAAACTGGAGAAGGAAATCGGCTATCAGCTGTTCATGCGCCAGCGTGGAAAGCATACCGTAGAGCTGACACCCAAGGGTCAACAGTTCATGGAATATGCAAAGCAGATCAGCAATGCACTTGTGGAAATCGAAAACCTTGCGATCGAACAGGATCGTCAGTTTCTTTCCGTCGGTGCCAATGCTGGAATACATCAGTTCACATTGAATGTATTCTATCAGGACTTCATCGCAAATCACCCTAATATATGCCTTGGCCTGCATACATACCATTCCTCTGATATCTACAACTACGTCAACAGTGGAAGATTTGAACTGGGAATTGTATCCAATGCCAAAAAGATGCCGGATATCAGTACAACACTGATTTATGAAGAACCGCTTTTCATCGTCGCCAATCACGATTCCCCATACTACAACGGAATCATGCCCGAGCAGCTTCCCGGCAATCAGGAAATCTTCATGGCATATACCCAGGATTATATTGCATGGCATGAACAGTACTGGCCAGACCGGCAGTATTTTGCACGGCTTTCGGATGCTTTTGATCTGCCGACATTCTTCAATGACCCAAACAAATGGGCACTGGTCTCACTTTCAACCGCTGTATACTTTGCGGACAGGTTCAACTGGTCTGTATTCCGCCCTGGAAGGGAAATGCCGAATATCAGATACTATCTTATCGAGAAAACAAACAAGTACAGATCAGAAGCAGCCAAGATCTACAAACAGGAACTGTTTGAATTCCTGGCGCATGACATCAATCTGATCTCGAAGGTATGAAACATATGTTGTAATGAGTTTACAGCAGGAGGTACATGATGAAAAAAACTGATCACTTCCATTTTCTGTATGATGTTGCTGTTGCCAGGTGGCTGCAGCAGAGCCAATGCATCCTCAGTCACAATTGACTATGGCACATCCTCCATCTACTCAAAGGAAGATATGGATAATGCTGTTGAAGTCATCAAACAGCAGTTCAGCCAGTTTGAAGGATGTGGTCTGCATTCCCTTTCCTATACATCAGATCAGTACGGATTCAGATAATATTGCATGGATGAATGATCTTGAAGAAGCAAACGACAACAAAGAAGTCTTTACCCAATGCATCTCATTTGACAGCAGCTTTCATTCCCCACTTCATGGCGGTGGTGCATGGAATGCCAATGAAGAATACACATGGACGTGATGGCTTGTACGCACTGAAAACAGTGACTGGAAACTGATGACCTGGGGATACTGACTGTATCATTCAAAAGACATAACAGTATGATAACTGATTTATAAAAATGAACCACTTTCAATTGGTAGTCCAACTTTTGGGGTTCACTTCAGAGCGAAGATCCTTTTTTACGTTCATGCCTGACCTGCCTTCATTTCCTTTTTATGACGGTACATGGCCTGATCCGCCCGGTTGAACACCTCTTCTACAGCAGCATCCCTTTCCTTACGGTATTCCGCCATGCCATAGGAGAAACTTGCCTCTCCTTTTTCCAGACAGCATGATCTGTCACAGCCGATGTTTGCTTTTGCCAGCTGAGCAAGCAGTTCATGGCGATTGTACGCCACCCTTATGAAAAAGATAATCCGGAGGATCTGATTGAGGAAATCAGAAAAGTCATTGATTCATGTCAGAAGTTGCTTCTGATCTCATGGAAACTCAATGTCAGGTTTTCTCTGATCCGTTATCCGGATGAAACACTCAATCAGGAAAATGTACTGGAAACCATTCTGACATTGACAAGATATTCCAGAAATGAACTGAAACATAATTATATTGAATATTCCTTTGGAAATATCCTTCTCATCAAGAAGATGGCGGATATGACATTGACCTTATTCCATGATATCGCCGATGGCATGCACAACTTCCACTCTGTCGTACAGCCGTTAGTCAATCCGGTTAACGGACAGATCATCGGTGGTGAAGTACTGACAAGATGGAGGTATGAGGATCAGGAAATCTCTCCGGAGATCTTCATCCCGATCATTGAAAAGGAAAACCTGATTGTAGAAACAGGCAGATGGGTATTTGCTCAGACACTGTCATTATTTCAACAGGTATCCTTTACCTGCCCTGATCTGTTTCTTACCTTTAATGTATCCTATCATCAGCTGATTCATGATGATCTGGTTACCTATATGGAACAGCTTCTTTCCAAAGCCGCCATCCATAAACATCATCTGATTGCCGAACTGACGGAAAGTGCCAATGCCTGACAGTCCGATCAGCTCGAACATTTCATGATAGGATGCCGGAAACTCGGTATCGATATGGCTCTGGATGATTTTGGTACAGGGTATTCTTCCATTAACATGCTTTTGAAATACCCGTTCCGCATCATCAAACTGGCAAGAGAGCTGATCGTGGAATCCACGGCATCTGTGGAAAACAGAAACTTCATCAATGCCATTGTTTTCATCTGCCAGCAGAATGGTAAGAAGATCCGTGCAGAAGGTGTTGAACCCGTTGAGCAGTATGAAACGATTACTGACATCGGAGCTGATTATATTCAGGGATTCTATTTCCATAAACCGATGGATTCCGATACTTTCCTGTCTCTTCTGTGTGCACAGAAAGAAACAGCAGACAGGCATTAACATACCATAAAACCCTCCCCTTTATTTCCATATCCTTCAGGATATATTGAGTATTTATGGTATTGCATCCCTGAAGTACATATACATGTAAAAACAAGGCTGAGATCATCAGACAGATTGAAACAGTATAGAAGTGTGCATCATGGATACACCATCTTTATTGTGGATCCGCATCATCACATTTTCTATCTGTTCTGAATATGCATGAGGGCTTCAGCGGATTTGAGGAAATTATGCAGAAAAAACAAATCTCATTACTGGTGGATCATCCGGAAAACAACTTCAGCATTGAAATATGCCGTGGTGCCAAGGCAGCTGCTGATCTTGACATCAAGCTGTTCATCCTGTATGGCGGCTATGTTGAGGAAACAACTGAAAACTACAAATACCAGAAAAACAATGTCTATCCTCTGGCACGCCATACCGATGGTGCCGTTGTATCTGTTGCCAGTATATGCCGTTCCACATGGGGAAAACAGGATCTTGTAGACATGTTATCCGGTACATCCCTTGTTACCCTTAATGATTCCTTTAAAAATGTATCCAACATCCGCTATTCTCCGGATGATGGATTACGGGATGCCCTGTATTACATGATTCACTTCCTGCATAAAAAGAATCTGATCTTTATCGGTGGACCTCTTTCCAATAACGGTTCCAACCACAGAATTGCCATCTTCCAGGAAGTACTGAAAGAAGATCATCAGGTATTCCATGCAAAACAGAAAAACAGACAGCAGGGAGATCTGATTCATACATTCCTTGATGAAGCCGGTGATATTGATGCGATTGTATGTGCCAATGATGAACTGGCCATCTGTACATATGATGTACTGAAGAAAAGAAACATGAAAGTCGGCGTGATGTTGCTGTGCTTGGCTTTGATGATATATGGAATGCTGTGGAAAACTGTCTGACGACAAAAATGGAACAGGCAATTCATACACCAACCTGTCAGAAACTGAATATCTTTCTGTATACCATCTACAATCTTGATTTTGCACGCATTCAGGATAAAACATCCTTCTCTCCACTGTTTCAGGAAATATCTGAACTGATTGAAATTGAGGATGCCCTCCTGCTTGGCAGACAGCAGATCTGTTATGTATTGTGTTGCTTTACAGAAAACATGATTCATCTTGTGGAATATACAGATAAGGCAGAACAGCTGCAGGCAGACTATTTCTGTGACAGACTGTCCCATACATGTATCCGTGCTTTGGACAGTGGTTCTCTGCAGAAGGAACAGTATTACAGATCCTCCAACAAGGCACTCAATATCGCAGCAAAACGCGTCATGCTGTTTACAACACAGAATGAGTGCTGTCGTAATATACTGGAAACACTGCGTGACTTCCATGTCAGTCATGGATCACTATTCCTGTTTGATCGGCCATTACGTAATGTCTGTATTCATCAATTGAATCATCAGATCATCCGTTATGCCGGAAAACTCGATCATGATGAAATCAGACTGTATTCCAACAGAAAGCTTTCCTTCATGGATATCCCTGCTACGGTATCAGATTCTGATGACAGTGTAACTGCCATTCTTTCCATATACAGTCAGGAAGAACTGTATGGTTATCTGACATGTGATCTTAACCGCATTACAGAAACAGAACTGGAGTTCCTGCGGATTCATATCGGTACAGCCTTACATACATTAACACTGATTGAAAGCATTGAACGTCAGTCTGAAACAGATCCTCTCACCTATCTCTATAACCGTAGAGGCTTCTATCGGAATGTATATGATTTCCTTGATACAGTAACAATGCATCAGCAGGCATGGATCATCTATGCAGATATGAACAGACTGAAAACAATCAATGATGAATATGGCCATGATGAAGGTGATATGGCAATCGTCAAAGGTGCTGCCATATTAAAGGAAGCATTCCCGATCAACTCCATCATTGCACGCATGGGTGGCGATGAATTCCTTGTCATTGCCGGTTTCCCGCAGTCAACTACAGAAGCTGACATTGAAAAGATCATCCAGGATAAAACTGATGTCATCAATACAAGAATCACAAGAGCCATCAATGTATCTCTGTCCTGTGGTATTCTGAAAATCGACTTACAGGATCACAGGCTTCTTGATGAAATGATCAATGATGCTGATACCATCATGTATCAGAAGAAAACATCAGGATGAAAACAGTAACCCCTCAGTACAGTCGGATTCCGGCTGTACTTTCCGTTTTCAGGCATGTCAGAAACATTGATTTTGTTGCATTTTCTGTTATG
>JAEDEK010000087.1 GCA_016293365.1 Bulleidia sp.
ACAGAGATTGTAAAAGAGTACATCCAAAACCAGTGACGCTGAATTCACCACCGCCTTATGAGGACGGCGTACTCTTCTTATTGCTTATAGACATGCATGCAGATATCATTATTGTGTGAGGTATAAAAATTATGAACATTTCAATCAAAACAGGTTCACCCCTCAAAAGTCCAGGCAGAACAGTTCTGCTGGTACTGTATGTGATTGCGGTGGCAGTTGCATACTATGTGATTCTTCCACCATTCAACTGGCATTCACCGGCCTTCTGGGCATTTATGACGCCAGCTGTCTGTGCACTGCTGTTTATTCTTGCTTTACCTGGTAAAAACAAGGTTGTCAAGATGAACCGTTATATCGTCCTTGCCATTGCGGCAATGTTTGTCCTGCCGGCAATTCTCTGGTTTGCAGGGACAAGAATCTTCCATTCCAGAGAATATGCATCCCGTATCCGTATTGAAAACGTATCCTTTGATACGATTGATGAAGTAGATTTTACCAAAACAGCAATCATCGACCGCGATACGACAGAAGCGTTGGGTGATCGTGTCATGGGCCAGATGTCCGAGCTTGTATCACAGTTTGAAGTCAGCTCTGAATATACACAGATTTCCTACCAGGACAGTGTATATAGAGTCACACCATTAGAATACGCTGATTTCTTTAAATGGATGGCAAATGTCAAAGATGGTGTACCAGCCTATATCACAGTGGATTCCACAAATGGCACGGCAAAGCTTGTCAGACTCAAGGATCTTGGTTATGGCAATATGAAGTATGTACCATCTTCTCTGTTCAACTCCAATCTGATGAGACATCTGCGTTTCCAGTATCCAACGGAAATATTCGGTTCTCCGTCTTTTGAAATTGATGAGGATGGTCATCCGTGGTATGTATGCTCCACATATTCCTATAAGCTTGTCGGAGATAAGAAATATGTCACAGGTGCTATCTTCATGGATCCGATTACCGGTGAAAGTACAAAGTATGATGTGAACTCTGTTCCTACCTGGGCGGACCGTATCTTTCCAGAAGCACTCGTTGTAGAAGAAATCGGTGACTATGGTTCTCTGCAGAATGGATTCTTCAATTCCTTCATCGGACAGAAGGGTGTGATTGCACCATCATCCGGTTATAACTACATTGAAAAGGATGGTGATATCTGGCTGTATACAGGTGTGACTTCCGTCAATGCCGATCAGAGTAATCTTGGCTTCATCCTTGTCAATCTGCGTACCCATGAAGCACTGCGGATTGATGCACCTGGTGCAGATGAAACAAGTGCGATGAAGAGTGCGGAAGATGAAGTACAGAACTATGGATATGAGGCAACATTCCCGGTACTGGTCAATGTCAACGGCAGACCTACCTATCTGATGTCACTGCGTTCTGAAGCAGGAGAATCCAAGAGTGTACTGAAGATGTATGCGATGGTAGATGCAACTGACTATCAGAAGGTAACAACCGTTTCCGTTGATCAGGGACTGAATGTGCTGAAAAAGCAGATGATTGCCATTCAGGGAGGATCTGACAATACAGCTTCATTGGCTACAGAAAAGAAGCAGATTACCGTTATGGATCTGCGTCAGATCATCAATGAAGGAAATACGATCTATTACTTCAAGGATGAACAGGGCAATCGATACAGAATGAATTTCTCTGTCAGATATGAAGATATACTTGCATTCCTCAATGAAGGAGATCAGGTAACAGTGGAATACATTGAATCCGATGATATTTCACTGGTACAGGCCATTTCCTGATATACCTGCAGGCAGAGTAGACCCTCACCGGTTACTGCTCTGCTTTTTGTGTTCCATCACAGAAAAATACACCTGGATCATGACTTCCAGGTGTATGTTTTATTTTCTGTTTCTTGCCAGCTTTCTGATTTTCAGAAGCTGTCTATACAGAAGGGTATATGCGTTTTCAATTCTTTCATCCGTGATGCCTGTAACAGACTGGTATCTGACAAGCATGTTGCCGTATTCTCTTGGGATTTCCAGCAGTGACTTTGGAAATTCATAGTCATCAAGATCAATATGATTTAAAAGCAGGTCATAGTCGAAATGTCTTCTGTTCAGAAGGGTACATTCATGCTGGCGGACTTCACTTAGAATCTCATTGTCCTCCACAAGACATCCAAGGCATGTACCTGTATCAAAGATCGGTGTTGTATCGATCCATGTATTTGTATCCGCATCCACAAGAATACCCATGTTCTGCGCATGTCTGTCCGTATTCATCAGAATATAATCAAGAAGGATCTGCTGGGATACCTTTTTTCGTGCATCCTTGATACCATGGCGATCCAACTGAGCAATATAGCTGGAGAGCTGCAGTTCATCCTTTGGTGCATCGCAATCCATCAGAATCATTTCGGCTGTGACAAGATCCGTGTTTTCATCCGTCATGCATGGACATACGCTGACCAGGGCATTTTCATATACTTCAGTGTGATATGGCAGTACATTCAGATGCAGCTGTGTACCTAAGGTATAAGCCAGCCATTCATTGACAGGTTCCATCTGATGGAATGGATAACCGCCTTTTAAAAGCACCAGTCCGTCATTTCTTTCAAACCATGCCTTACGGTGGAATCCGGCTGTATTGGAGTTAGGTGTAACTCTGGCACGATCTGGATTGATATTGGCAACGGAAGCAAACATCGCAGATCCAAATCCAGCCTGATCAAAGGAATGAGAAAAGAAACTGACATCTTTCCATTCCACATTCTCGTTTTCTTTTTTCAGCCAGTATGTATCCGATACGGATACAGCATGCGTATATTCCACAAGGTCCATCGGATGAGATACTTCCAGTCTGCTCATCAGCTGGGACAGTCCGACTCTGTATCCGGGAATGGATCTGCGGATATACCAGTAGTTGAGTCTGTGCAGGGAAAGCTCTCCATGTTTTCTGCATCCGATCGGCAGATGTTTTTCATTCAATATTTCCATGACATCCTTGAATGCATGCTGGACTTCAGAATAGTCCGCTTTGAGTACAGGAATGTCCTTGTGCATCAGCACATAACAGTTTTTCTTTCCAAACAGTTTCATAGCACCCGTATTGTATATGGAACGTTCCTGTTTTACAAACATATTGCGCCATATAAGCTGATTTATGCTTATGTAACCGGTCACACCCTTTTCATGACATAATTTTCACTTTTCAAAGAAGGTCTGCAGGATTATTCTTATTGGTATAGTTACTCAATTGAGTATATAAAAGGAGATTTGACTTATGTGTGGAATCGTTGGATATACAGGTAACAGACAGGCAGGACCGGTACTTCTGGAAGGGCTGGCCAAGCTGGAATATCGTGGCTATGACTCAGCAGGTCTTGCGGTCAGAAACGGCAGTGCACCATCTGAAGTAGTAAAGGCAAAGGGAAGACTGTCTAACCTTTCTGATAAGACGGATGGAGGAAATGCATTAAAGGGTACATGTGGAATTGGACATACAAGATGGGCAACCCATGGAGAACCAAGTATTGTCAATGCCCATCCGCATGTTTCCGGTAACTGTACAGGCAGTGGTTCAGGTACGGTAGAGTCTGAAGTGGTGGGTGTACATAACGGCATCATTGAAAACTATCAGGAACTCAAGGATAAACTGGTGCGTCATGGCTACAGCTTCTACAGCCAGACGGATACGGAAGCTGCTGTCAAGCTTGTAGATTATTACTACAAGAAATATAAAATGGGACCGGTCGATGCCATTGCCAAAGCAATGGTAAGAATCAGAGGTTCCTATGCACTGGAAATCATGTTCTCTGACTTTCCGGATGAAATCTGGGTAGCAAGAAAGGAAAGTCCAATGATCATCGGCATCAATGGAGAGGAATCCTTCATTGCTTCCGATGTGCCTGCCATTTTGAAATATACAAGAGATGTATACTACATTGATAATCTTGAATTTGCGTGCGTAAAACCAGGTGAAGTACATTTCTATAATCTGGATGGTGATGAGGTTTCAAAGGAAACCGTACAGATCAGCTGGGATGCACAGGCTGCTGAAAAGGCAGGATTTGAGCATTTCATGATGAAGGAAATCCATGAACAGCCAAAGGCTGTATCGGATACACTGCATTCTCTGGTGCACGATGGTGTCATTGATTTTTCTGAAACAGGTCTTGATACTGCATACCTTTCTTCCCTGCATCAGATTCATATCGTTGCCTGTGGATCGGCATGGCATGTTGGTATGGAAAGCCAGTATGTCATTGAAGATTTTGCCAGAATTCCTGTACGCGTAGAGCTGGCAAGTGAATTCCGTTACAGAAATCCACTGCTGCATGAAAATGATCTTGTGATTGTGATTTCCCAGTCAGGTGAAACAGCAGATACGCTTGCTGCACTGCGTCTTGCAAAGGCAAATGGATGTAAGGTTATGGCGGTTGTCAATGTTGTCGGCTCTTCCATTGCCCGCGAAGCAGACTATGTTCTGTATACAAAGGCAGGACCTGAAATCAGCGTAGCAACAACAAAGGCATACAGTGCCCAGCTGATCGCGATGGATGTATTTGCCATTGCTTTAGCGCAGGCTAAGGGTATGATGGATCAGGATCGCATCAATTCATATCTGAAGGAGCTGGAAACCATTCCGGAAAAGATGAACAGAGTTCTGGAAGATAAGGACAGAATCCAGTGGTTTGCTTCCAAGTATGCCAATGCCCATGATGTGTTTTTCATTGGCAGAGGCATCGACTATGCCGTGTGTCTGGAAGGAAGTCTGAAACTTAAGGAGATTTCCTATGTTCATTCAGAAGCATACGCAGCAGGGGAACTCAAGCATGGTACGATTTCCTTAATTGAAAACGGTACACTTGTCATCGGTGTTCTGACACAGAACAGCCTGTATGAAAAGACTGTTTCCAACATGGTTGAATGCAAGAGCCGTGGTGCCTATCTGATGGGACTGACATCCTATGGCAGATACGAAACAGAAGATCACTGTGACTTTACTGTCTATGTTCCAAAAACAGATGAACACTTCAGTGGAAGTCTTGCCATCCTGCCATTACAGCTGCTTGGATACTATGTATCCGTGGCCAAGGGACTTGACGTGGATAAGCCGAGAAATCTTGCCAAAAGTGTAACCGTAGAATAATTCTTACAGCATGGTGCGCAAAGACATCATGCTTTTTTGGCGGACAAAACAAATTCTCTTTAGTGTCTATCAGCTGCAATGTAAGCACGAATGTATTTTCATAGGTCTGGCACCATAATATGTAAACGTTTTCTTGAGATAAAGAAGTATTTAGGCTATAATGTACTACAGATTTATTAAGGAGGCTATAATGGCTTGTAAGAAATACGTTTATAAGTTCACAGAAGGCAATGGAACAATGCGCGAACTCCTCGGTGGTAAGGGCGCTAACCTTGCTGAAATGAGCAATCTCGGTATGCCGGTACCATCCGGTTTTACCATCACTACTGAAGTATGTACAGCATACTATGCAGATGGAAAGACACTGAATGATGCAATCAAGGCACAGATCGATGAACATGTTGCATGGCTGCAGGAAACAACAGGCAAGAAGCTTGGTGACCTGGAACATCCATTACTCGTATCTGTACGTTCTGGTGCACGTGCTTCCATGCCTGGTATGATGGACACAATCCTCAACCTCGGTATGAATGATGATGTCGTTAAGGCTGTTGAAACACAGTCCGGTAATGCAAGATTTGCTTACGACTCCTACAGAAGATTCATCCAGATGTTCTCCGATGTCGTTATGGGCCTGGATAAGTCCAGATTTGAAAAGATCATCGATGAAGTCAAGGAAGCCAGGGGAATCAAGCTTGACATCGATATGGATGCAGAAGACATGAAGGAACTGACAGTCCGCTTCAAGAAGTTCTATGAAGAAAACCTGAATGAAGCATTCCCTCAGGATCCAAATGTTCAGCTGGAAAGAGCAATCGAAGCCGTATTCCGTTCCTGGAACAATGACCGTGCAATCTTCTACCGTAAGATGAACGATATTCCGGATGATTGGGGAACAGCAGTCAACGTCATGGAAATGGTATTCGGTAACATGGGTAATGACTGTGGTACAGGCGTATGCTTCTCCCGTGACCCATCTACTGGTGAAAACAGATTCTTCTATGGTGAATATCTGATCAACGCACAGGGTGAAGACGTTGTTGCCGGTATCCGTACACCACAGCAGATCTCCAAGCTCGGTTCTCAGGAATGGGCTGCAAATGCAGGTATTTCCGAAGAAGAAAGAGTCAGAAACTATCCATCTCTGGAAGAATCCATGCCAGGTGCTTACCAGGATCTTGTCAATGTCAAGAATCTGCTGGAAAAGCATTACCATGACATGCAGGATATGGAATTCACAATTGAACACGGCAAGCTGTTCATGCTGCAGACACGTAACGGTAAGAGAACTGCTGCTGCAGCTTTGAAGGTTGCTGTTGATATGTTTGGCGAAGGCCTTGTTACAAAGGATCAGGCATTACTGATGGTTGAACCGAAGCAGCTTGATGACCTGCTGCATCCGATGTTTGATGCTGCAGCATTAAAGGCAGCTAAGGAAAGAGTCATTGCCAAGGGTCTTGCTGCTTCTCCAGGTGCTGGTTGTGGTGCTGTTGTATTCACAGCTGAAGATGCCAAGAAGGAAGTTGAAAACGGCAAGAAGGTTGTTCTTGTCAGACTTGAAACATCTCCTGAAGATATCGAAGGTATGCATGTTTCTGAAGCGATCGTTACAGTCCGTGGTGGTATGACATCTCATGCAGCAGTTGTTGCCCGTGGTATGGGTGCATGCTGTGTATCCGGATGCGGTGATATTACAGTCAACGAAGAAGAACATGTATTCACAGTCAATGGTAAGACATTCCATGAAGGTGACATCATTTCTGTTGATGGCTCCACAGGTCTTGTCTATGAAGGTGAAATCACAACTGTTCCAGCTACAATCTCCGGTAACTTCGCTACATTCATGCAGTGGGCAGATGAAAGAAGAACTCTTTCCATCCGTACAAATGCAGATACACCGGAAGATGCACGTAAGGCTGTTGAATTCGGTGCAGAAGGCGTAGGTCTTGTCCGTACAGAACATATGTTCTTCAACTCTGCTGAAAGAATCAAGGCAATCAGAATGCTGTGCGTCGCAACAAACGATGAACAGAGACAGAATGCTCTGAACATTGTTGAACCATACCAGCAGGAAGACTTCGAAGGTATCTTTGAAGCGCTGGGTGGCAGAAATGTTACAGTACGTCTGCTCGATCCACCTTTACATGAATTCCTGCCTAAGACAGAAGCTGAAATGATCGAAATTGCAGATGCAATGGGTATCACACTTGCTGATGTCAAGAAGGCGGATGAAGAACTGAAGGAATTCAACCCGATGATGGGTCACAGAGGATGCCGTCTTGACGTTACATATCCGGCAATTGGTGTCATGCAGACAAGAGCGATCATCAATGCTGCAATCAATGTCAACGCAAAGCATCCTGAATGGAACTTCGAACCTGAAATCATGGTACCATTAGTTGGTGAAAAGAAGGAACTCGATTATGTAGCTGACATCATCCGCAAGACAGCTGATGAAGTCATTGCTGAAAAGGGTGTAACACTGACATACCATATCGGTACAATGATTGAAATCCCACGTGGTGCTTTGAATGCTGGTGAACTGGCAGAAACAGCTGAATTCTTCTCCTTCGGAACCAATGATCTGACACAGATGACATTCGGCTTCTCCAGAGACGATGCAGGAAAGTTCCTGAATGACTACTACTCCAAGCACATCTATGAAAACGATCCATTCGCTCACATCGATGTTAATGGTGTAGGAAAGCTGGTCAAGCATGCTGCTGAAGCAGGACGTGCTACACGTAAGGACATCCATCTTGGTGTCTGTGGTGAACACGGTGGTGACCCGCAGTCCATCGAATTCTTCCAGAGTGTAGGACTGGATTATGTATCCTGTTCTCCATATCGTGTACCACTGGCAAGACTTGCTGCTGCGCAGGCTGCAATCCACCAGGGTGTAGAAAAGAAGTAATTTCAAAGATCAACAGATATCCGGTTTCCCGGGTATCTGTTTTTCTTCTGCTCTCATTTTCTGAATGATCACAAAAAAAACAGGATTTATGGAAAACTCTGACTGCACAATCATGACATCCTATGAATCTTTCAGCTCTATGAATAAATGTCTCATAGAAAGGAACATAG
>JAEDEK010000088.1 GCA_016293365.1 Bulleidia sp.
AATTCTGTGATGAACTGCATTGGGTCAAGGAAGATGAAGTGCTGGATATGACAGCCATTGCCCAGTCAGCTCCTGGTGCTTTAGCAGTAAACAGTGCGATTATCTTCGGTTATCGCATGAGTGGAATCACAGGTGCACTCGTGTCCGCACTGGCAGTGATCATTCCTCCGATTATCATCATTTCTGTCGTATGCCGGACCTATGATGTATTCAGTACAAACAGGATTGTGCAGATTGCCCTTCAGGTCATGCGTGCAGGTGTTGCCGCCGTGATCATCGATGTTGTGATGGATCTGGCTGGAAAGGTTATCCAGACAAAGGATGTAATCAATATCATACTGATGGTTCTGGCATTTGCTGCTTCATGGATTTATGGGATCAGTTCCATTCAGATCATTCTGTTTTTCCTGATGTTTGGAATCGCACGTTATTTTCTGGAAAGAAAGAAGGTGGCACAATGATCTACCTTGAACTGTTTCTTGTCTATCTGCAGATCGGTGCTTTCTCTTTTGGTGGCGGCTATGCAGCCATGCCTTTGATTCAGAGTCTTTGTGTGGATGGAAAACAATGGCTTACCACAGGTGAATTTGCGGATCTGACAACCATCGCGGAAATGACACCGGGTCCGATCGCAGTCAATTCTGCCACATTCATCGGTCAGAAGATGGCAGGATTACCTGGCGCAATTGTATGTACGATTGCCTGTATTCTTCCATCATTGCTGATTGTACTGCTGCTGGCATATCTGTATGGCAGATTCTCTGAACTTGCTGTTGTAAAAAGCGTGCTTGGACAGTTAAGACCTGCTGTTGTTGCGATGATTGCTTCAGCTGGTATGACGATTCTGATCCTGGCACTCACACAGGGATCCACGGATTCCTGGATTCCTGTTCATCCGGTGGAACTGATTCTGTTTGTGGTGTGCCTGTTTCTGCTAAGGAAAAAAAAGTGCGGGCCTATCCAGATTGTATTCCTTTCTGCTGTATTTGGAACAGCTGCGTATCTGCTGATCTGAAAACGGAAGTCCGATGGCTTCCGTTTTTCTGGCAGAAATGTGTATTCCATAAAGGTGATGTGCATGCATACAATAAGGATGGGGAATACTACCTGATGGATGCAGCAAGGATATTCAGCAGCACTTCAATGTAAACATAGAAGATCACCTGATTATCCAGATAGTATTCACTGGTTTCCTTGTCGATTCTTGGTAACAGTACGACTTTTGTACACAGGTGGAGGAAGGATAGGACACGTGACATGGTAATACATATGACCGGTGTTCCTTTGTGATGCATCTCCTTGACTGCGGCATCATAGTTGCCCTGACCGGAGATGGAGAAGATGATGAAAAGATCCTTCTCATTGCAGATACTGGATGCATCTTCAATATCACTTGGATCAAACAGAGCCTGAGAATTGATGCCAAGCCTTGAAAGCCTGCGCTTGAGCTGGATTGCCGAATGATAGGAACGGTTATAACCGACTATCATGATGCGGTCTGCATGGATGATCATCTGAGTAATTTCCTCAGTTTCTTCCATGGAAATCATATTGGCAATTTCCTGAACGTAACTGCTGTAGGCAGAAGTGATCGCATGAATCGGATCCGTGTTTTCGTTCTGTGATGCGGCATTGCGGGATACCAGATAGCGGGACAGATCAAACTTCAGAGCTGAATAGCCCTCATATCCGATTTTTTTGGAAAAACGGACAAAAGCAGAAGGGGAAAGTTCTGACATATGAGCAAGTTCATCCAGCGTGTTTGTAACGATTGCATGTGGATGGGACAGAATGAACTCAGCTATATGCTGATCCGTTTTCGTATACTCACTGCGGTAGCTTTCGATTCTTTCAACAGGATTGATGGACATAAGATACTCCTTCTTTCATTTTACTATAAAAGATGTTTCTGAGTAGAATTGAAATTTCGAATAAGATATGATTGGTATATAGATCGTGTAATTGGAGGTGTTGGGATGGATAAGAAGAAAACGGGAAGTGAAACTGTTCAGAAAGCTGAAAAAGCAGGTTTCTCCATGACCTATCATCAGGTTCTGCTTGTTGTAGAGCTGTTTTTCTGTATGCGCAATGTACTTAATCTGATCACCTCCTTCATGAATCCTGCAGGTACAGATCGTACGGTGGATCAGATTTTCTATGTTGTCATGTTTGTGCTTGCACTCATTTCTGTGATCTGGCATGACCGTAAGGCCGGGGTAATATCCCTGCATGTATTCATTGTGCTTGAACTGGCATGGACATGCTTCATTTATATGGTTGCCGGGTACAGAGGACTTGATGTGCCGGATCTGAACGAAAAGATGTTTTCATGGACACTTGGATCAATGGCGTGGTTTGTGCCGACCTTTCTGTATTACAGAAAACGCTGGAGGTTTCTGAAATGATGGATGTCAGGTCTTTTGATGTCATTGACAGCCTGTATCGGGAAAAGGGATATCTGGATGGCGATGAACTCGCATCCTCTTTGGATATTTCTACCCGTACACTGCGTGACATCATCAAGGATGTCAGAGAGCACGTTGAACAGTATGGTGCCACCATCAGCTATAAAAACAATTTCGGTTACAGACTGGAGGTTCATCAGAAAACACTGTTTGAGTCCTTTCTGGCACAGGAAAAAAAGAATATTGAGAACATGCGGTTTGATTATCCGGTTACATCTGATGAACGGTGTGACTACATCATCCGCCGTTTTCTGCTTTCTTCCACTCCTGTGAAATCGGATGATCTCTGTGAAGAACTCGGCATTTCAAAAACAACATTTGCACAGGATCTTCGACATGTAAAACAGATCCTTTCCAGATATGAACTGCAGGTTGAAGTACAGTCGAAAAAAGGACTTGCGGTGTGCGGCAGTGAAAAGAACATGCAAAGCTGCATGGCTGACTTTGTTTTCTACAATGACTTTGCCTCTTCTGCATCTTTTACAACCCACTCCATCGGGCAGTTCTGCAGACAGTATGAACAGAAGATCAGAACTTGTGTCAATCGTGTTCTTTCTGACAATGACTATCATATGACAGACCTTGGCATCAACAATCTTGTTGTACATATTCTGATTACTCTGTATCGGGGACAGATGGATCCGTCAAAACCGGATCTTTCGGATGTGAAAATCAATGAAGATGAATATCGTCTGGAAATTTCCATGGCACAGCAGATGGCAGATCTGGTAGCTGATTATACAGGTATGACATTGCTGGAAGAAGAGCTTGGATTCATAGCGGTGCATATCATCGGATCCAGACTGTTTTCCAGGGAAGATGAAAATCTGATATCGATGGAAACGCTGAATCTTGTCAGAGATCTGTTTGAAGAGATCAGAAGACATTACGGTATCAGCTTCTTTGATGATATGGAACTGTTTGCACTGATGTGCATGCACATGGAGCCGATGATTCAAAGAGTCCGTAACGGGATTCCGATGCGTAATCCGCTTCTGGACACAATCAAATCCGAAAACCCGAATGGATATGATCTTGCGGTATATGCATGCCGCTGGCTTTCTCAGCGGCTGAACGCGTCCATTGATGAAAATGAAATGGGCTATATGGCACTGCATTTCGGTATTGCACTGGATGGAATGAAAAAGCCAGGACAGAAAAGAGTTCTTGCGGTATGTGCATCCGGCGTAGGTACATCCCGCATGTTGAAATACAATCTGGAAAAGCTGTTCGGTAACAGTGTGGAAAGTATTACAACAGCCAGAATGAGTGAAGTAACACAGATGGATCTGTCTGAATATGATCTGATTGTGACAACCGTACCGTTCGATTATCCTGTTTCGACACGGGTGATTCAGGTGGGATGCTATCTTTCGCAGAGTGATCAGGATGCTTTACGGAATGCGTTTACGGCTTCTTCTGACAATGCAGATCAGCTGATCAGGGCTTTTGATCCTGCAATGTATATCGAAAATGGAGATGCTGAAACATGGCAGCAGGCTGTGGAACAGCTGTGTAAAGGCATGTCTTCCTGTATTAATATGCCGGACGATTTTTTGAAACTGACAATGGATCGTGAGATGCTTTCTTCAACGTATATCGGTAATCGGTGTGCGGTGCCTCATCCGACAAGTGTACTGCTCGAGGAAAACAGAATTGCAGTCATGCATCTGAAAAAACCGGTTGTCTGGAGCAATGGTAAAAGAGTAGAATGGGTGTTTCTGATCGGTATGAAACGCTATGAGGATGCCGGATCGGATCAGCTGATTCATGCACTGTATGAGCTGATCGGCGATGGCAATGCATTGCGGCAGCTGAAGCTGGATGCTTCCTATGACCATTTTATTCGTATCCTGCAGTCAGTTCTGTCTGTCCAGTCTGAAGCGGAGGATGATTTCTTCCGTTAATCACGGAGGTGCTGTATGAATGTTCTGATTGTCTGTGCGGCTGGGATGTCTTCCAGTGCTCTTGCGCAGAGGTTCAGAGATGAAATCAGAAAAGAGGGTCTGAATATCAAGGTGGGTACATGCGGTGTTTCGCAATACCGTCAGCACCTGTCGCAGGCAGATCTTGTTTTCATTGCACCTCAGGTCAGCTGGTTACAGAAGGAACTGAATGAAAAGAAGCTCATGTGCCTTGTCATAGATGAAAAAGCATATGGAGAAATGAATGCTGATGTACTTATGGACATGGCACTTCATCCTGATGACTATATACCAAAGGAAAAGAAGGAACCATGGTATAAAGGAATTGCTGTGAGGTTTGCCCAAAGACGAAGTGTAATTGCGATCACGGACGGTTTCAGTTCACTGATGCCGGTATCTCTTGTCGGTTCCATTCTTTCTCTTTGCAATACGCTTCCGATTCCTTATCTGAATACGCTGATTTCTTCCGGTATCGTAGGGGAGTATCTGTCAATTGGTATCAATATGACAATGGGAATGCTTTCCCTGTATCTCAGCATCTTCATTGCAATGTCCTATTCTGAGCAGACTGGAATATCGAAGGAGGGACTTGTTCTTTCCTGCATGGTTGATTTTATAGCGATCAGCGGGATTTCTCCTCTTGAAGCACTGCAGACAGGCTTTTTTGATGGGCGTGGCATGTTATGTGCCACTGCAATCACGCTTGTGACATGTCATCTGTATGGATGGACGGAAAGCATGATCGGTACGAAAAAAAGCGGTTATATTACAAGCAATATCATTGACTCTTTCTATTCACTGATTCCTGTCAGTATCTGCATGTTTCTGACAGTAACAGTTTCAACGGTATTCTATTCCTGTTTCCATGTGCAGATAGCACAGTATATCAACGATTCGATTGTGGATGCCATCGGCAGGTTTGCCGGTAACAGTGCCTCCACATTGCTGGGATTGAAAGTCCTTGCCACATTGTTCTGGTTTGTTGGTATACATGGTGGAAAGCTGACAGGAACGGTATCCAATCCGATTTTTCAACCGCTTTCTGTGGCAGATGTCAGAGCATGGACAAAGGGAGAAACACTTCCGTATCTGATCAATTCTCAGACATCTTACATGTTTACATTCGGCGGGATCGGATCCACACTGTCATTGACATTTCTGATGCTTGTGATGTCAAAAAGCAGGAAGATGAAACAGCTGGGAAAAATATCGTTTCCGATGGGGATCTTCTTTATCAATGAACCTCTGATTTTCGGACTTCCGTTTGTATTGAATCTGTATCTGCTGATTCCTTTTACCCTGATACCGTTGATCAGTGGTGTCATGACAATCATCGCCACACGTGTCGGATTTCTTCCTGCCTGTATCGGGTTTGAAATACCATGGACGACGCCACCGCTGATCTCCGGACTGATTCAGGGAGGATGGAAACTTGCACTGTGGCAGGCCTTCATGCTTGTTCTGCAGGCAGCCATGTGGTATCCCGTCTTTCACCATCTTGATCAGGAAGCATTGAAAGAAGAAAAGAGTGCGTAAAGTTTCTGTAAACCATTCTGCCGGAATTCTGGCAGAAAGATGTATTCCAAGAAGTTGTTGTGACTGATAAGATCACATCATAAAAAGGGAAAATCCCAAAAGGAGAAAATCATGCAGAATTTCATGAACTGGATGGAAGCGCATGTCATGCCTGTTGCGGGAAAACTTGGAACAAACCGTTATCTGAAAGCGATCAGTTCCGGCTTTATCGCCATCATGGCAGCTACAATCGTCGGCTCCATCTTCACACTCATCGGTAACCTGCCTTTTACAGGCTGGACCGCATGGCTTGCTTCTACAGGCCTCAATAAGATTCTGGCACTGCCAGGTCAGTGTACAACCGATCTGATTGCCGTTTATGCAGTCTTCTTCATTGCATACAACCTGGCTCAGACATTTGAAGTTGATGGTAAGGGTGCAGGTCTTGCTGCACTGGTATCCTTCTTCGTCGTTACCGGCAGAGCTACTTATTTTGCTTCAGCTGCTGAAGATGCAGCAGCAGTCAGTGCTCTTTCTACAGGATTCCTTGGTGCAAAGGGTCTGTTTACAGCCATGATCGTTGCCCTGATCGGCGCAAGAATCTATGTATTCATTGTGAAAAAGGGCTGGGTCATCAAGCTTCCGGATTCCGTACCACCAAATGTTGCGGGTTCCTTCAACGCTTTGATTCCATCTTTCTTTGTTGTCGTTGTCTTCCTGCTTGTCGCAATGGGTATGAGCTTTACATCCTATGGTGATCTGCACACAATGATCTTCACTGTCATTCAGTCCAACCTGATGAGATTCATGGGGGATAACATCTTCTCATGGCTGTTCTTCAACTTCATGACAAACATCCTGTGGTTCTTCGGTCTGCATGGTGGTAATATCGTCGGTTCCATTACAAACCCGGTATATACACCACTTGCTCTGGAAAACCTGGCTGCTTTTGAAGCTGGTGAAACAGTCATGCCTTATATCATCACAGGTGCCTTTGGAAAGACATTTACATTCGGTGGTGTCGGTTCCATGTTCGGCTTAGCAATTCTGATGACATTCTTTGCCAAGTCCAAACAGTATAAGATGCTTGGAAAGCTCTCTCTTCCAACAACATTCTTCTTTATCAATGAACCGCTGCTGTTCGGTATTCCGGTCGTTTTGAATCCACTGTTCTTCCTGCCGCTGATGTTCACAACACCACTGCTTGGAACGCTGACATACTTCATGATGAAGATCGGCGTTGTACCGATTCCACATGGCATTCAGCTCCCTTGGACAATGCCTCCGGTATTCAACGGATTCCTGCAGGCTGGTATTGGACTGGCAATCTGGGAAGTACTGATGGTTCTTGCTTCCATGGTCATCTACTATCCATTCTTCAAAATGGGTGACAAACAGGCTCTTGCTGAAGAAAACGGCGAAGCTTAAAATAATACTGAAACAAGACTCTGTCCTGATTGTTCTTTGATCAGGACATTGTCTCTTACAGGAGAAGAAAATGAAACTTTTAATTCAGTCCGATGACTACGGCATGACACCGGCCGTAGCCGATGGCATCATTTATGGTATTACACATGGTGTTGTACGCAATACAGGTCTTTTTTCCAACATGCCATGGGCAGCAGAATGTGTGGAGAAGATCAGACCGTATCTGGATCAGATCGCATTCGGCATTGATCTGAATGCTTCCACAGGCAGCTCTTTACTCGGTTATGACAAAGTACCGAATCTGTGTCATCCGGATGGTTCATTCCTGACATCAAAGGAAAACCGTGCAGCTGATGAAACAGCTGAAAATCATGACCATGTGGATCATGATCAGCTGTATGCTGAATTTGATGCACAGGTACAGAAGTTCATTGAACTTGTCGGAAAAGTTCCGGATTATATTCATGCGCATGCCTATGGTACAGCTACAACCGAACGAGTCAGAAGGGAAATCGCTCAGAAATATGACCGCCCATATTCCAAAACAACAGCAGATCTGCTGATCGGTAATTATGCAAAGATGGGATGGTATATCATGGGGTCACCGGAAGCTCAGCTGAATGAGGATCTGGAATCATTCATCGTTGAAAACAGATCCGG
>JAEDEK010000089.1 GCA_016293365.1 Bulleidia sp.
GCAGATCCACTCATCACTCTTGAAATCCCGTAAGAAACCGACGAGAATCCACAGGGCGTCAACGCTGTAATCACCCCTTATGATCCAACAGCACAGGTTCTGATTCTCTACAGCAGTATCATCCCTGCCATACCGGAACAGCCATGTACCGTTGTGCATGATCCAGACTGCCCTTCCCTGATCGAAGGAAACACACTTTCTCAATGTACATGTTCTGCCACTCACAGCACACACGATGAAACATGCGGCTACAGGGAAGCCATGTATGAATGGTCACAGGAAATCCCACAGGAAGCAGGAACATATCTTGTACAGGCAACCCTTCCAGAAGGAACAGATGATCTGAATCCTGTACTGCAGCCTGTAACCGGTCAGTATGTACTGATGGAACATGCTGTTATTGAGCCGGAACCCGAGCCTGATCCTGTACCTGAGCCTGAACCAGATCCTGAACCAGAGCCTGTACCGGAACCCGAGCCTGTACCGGAACCAGAGCCGTTACCGCAGCCGGAACCCGTACCGGAACCCGAGCCTGTGCCAGAGCCGACGCCTGAACCGGAACCTGAAATCCCGGAACAGATGATACCGGAAGCACCTGTTGCGCCTGCGTATCCGACAGTCATCCTTCCTTTTGAGGAACAGATTCTGATAGAAGAACCACAATCTGAAGATATCACCGACACACCCGAAATACCAGATCCCGCACCGATTAAGGAAGAACAGTCCCAAAACAGTCCGCAGATGGAAACGCAGGGGCAGGCAAGTGTTGTCCAGCAGGTCATGGAAGTATTCATACAGCAGCCTGTACTTGCAGTATCCACTGCAGGAAGTGTTGTTCTTCTGACTGGTGGTACTGCAGCATTTGCCATGAATGGCTCTTCTGCTGCAACAGGTATGACAAAACCTTTCAGACGAAGACATCGTTTCAAAGGAAAAAAACACAGATAATGCAGAAGCATAAAACCCGCCAGTGCAGTCATGCAATGACGGGTTTTCATTTGATGGATACATTGTTATTCAACTGACAAAACGGTCGATGAAATCCTGTTCGGACAGAATCGGAATCCCCAATGATTTCGCTTTTGTATTTTTGGAAGATGTGCTTGTCACATCGTTGTTGATCAGATAATCCGTGCTTTTTGAAACAGAACCGGTTACCTTGCCACCCTGTGATTCAATGTATGCCTTGAGTTCGTTTCTGTTTTTATACTGATGCACATCACCTGTCACAACAAATGTCATACCTTTACATCTGTCACCTTCCGCTCTGATCTGCGTTGCATTGACTTCTATTTCCTGAAGCAGGTCTTCAAAGTCTTTCCGGTTTTCTTCCGTCTGAAACCATCTGACAAAGGAACTGCTCTTTTCAGGGCCGATGCCATCGATACTGGAAAAGACATCCTCCTGCGCTGCATGTACTGCCATGTCAACAAGTGTTTCCAGAGGATATGCGCCAAGCAGGCGTTTTACGACATCCTGACCGACCAGAGGAATGGACAATGCATACAGCAGTCTGACATCATTGACCTTTCTTGCTTTGGTAATGGAGGAGACAAGATTGTCTGCGGACTTCTCTCCGAATCCATCCAGCTGTGCAATTTCATCACGATGACTGACAAGACGATAGATATCACCATTTCTGCTGATCCATCCTTCATTGATGAACCTTGCCAGAGTTGCCTCTGAGATACCATCAATGTCGCAAGCCTGTCTGGAAACAAAACGGGTGAATTTCTTCAGTTTTCTTGCAGCACACGCATTGTTTGTACAACGGAGAACCTGCGTATGGGACACTTCACTGACATCCACTCTGGCTGGTGCACCACAGACCGGACAGATCTCAGGAATGATCAGTTCTCCTTCCTTTCGGACAACGGAGATAACCTTTGGAATGATTTTATTGGCTTTGATAACTGACAGAACGGTTCCCTTTTCACCAATACCAAGCCGCATGCATTCACTGATATTGCACAAAGAAGCACGTCTGACCGTTGTTCCTTCCAGTTCAACCGGTTCAAATACCGCAACCGGCGTAATGGCAGAAGCTGCGCAGGACCATTCAATATGATCCAGCGTGGTCTGAACTGCTGTATCCTGCCATTTGAAGGCATAGCCTGCTCTTGTGGCGTGATGTCCTGTCACTTCTCCCGTCGATGCATAGATCACATCATCATAACCGATGACCAGTCCATCTACCGGATATGGATTCTGATCATGACTGACCAGATCACTCCATGCATCCACTGCCTGCTGGATATGCATGTGGTCCGGATGATCAATCATCTGTCTCTGCACTGTTGTAAATCCCAGGTCATCCAGCCACTGCATCTGTTCTCCCCAGGAATCGATCTGTTCATCACTGTGTACAAGTGTAAATGGAATCCAATGGATTTTTCTGCGCTTTACTTCTTCGACATCTTTTAAGGAAAGACTTCCTGAAGCAAGATTTCTCGGGTTGGCGTAGTCTTCTCCGGTTTCCATGACAAAGGCATTGAAATCCGCATAGGAGATCACCGCCTCACCACGGATGACGATATGTCCACGATCTGTGATCTTCGGCAGGATACCTTCGATTGCAGAAGCAAGATGGGTAATATTCGTACCGATATGGCCATCCCCTCTTGTTACGACTTTCTGCAGTTTCCCTCTGTCATATGTCACAACCAGAGTCAGGCCATCCAGTTTCCAGGAAAGCCAGATCTTCCTGCCATCTGCCCATCGGACAAGATCCTCTACCTTCTTTGTTTTGGCAAGAGAGAGGGCTGCATATTCATGTGCTTCCTTCTGTCCTGCTGTCGTATCGGCTGATACATTGGCAGTTGGAGAGTCTTCCAGGATTGTACCTGTCTTTTCTTCCAGTTTTTTAAGCTCATCAAACATCGCATCCCACTGATAGTCACTCATCAGTTCCGCTCTGCCGTTATAGTAGGCCTCAGAGGCTTCATTCAGCCTTGCCACCAGCTCTTTCATTTTCTGTAATTCTTCGTTTTCCATAGACATTCACTTTTTCTTCACAAGTTTTTTCAGACTCGGATGTGTCGCTGAAATCTTCTTCAGGCCTGCCGGATACGGGAATGCGATCTCCGCAATGGACCCGTTGACACGGACAACAATACCTTCTCCAAACACATCATGACTGACTTTATCGCCTTTTTTCACACCTTTTGTGCTGATACCTGCCGTTCGTACTGTATCCCTGTGATCATCCGTTTTTTTCTGCTGAACGACTGATTGAGGTCGCTTTGGCTGTTCGATACATTCCGGATCAATTTCGTTGATGAACCGGGAAGTCGTACGGACACGCTGCAGGATAAAGGAGAAACCACCAGCTTCTACAAGGAACAGTTTTCTTTTTGCTCTTGTAAAGGCCACATAGGCAAGTCGTCTTTCTTCTTCTATGCCTCTGCGGCTTTCATTCACCGCTCTTTCATTCGGGAAGATACCTTCATTCAGATCAACAACAAATACCGTATCAAATTCAAGTCCCTTGGCAGAGTGAACCGTCATCAGCTGTACAGCATCTGCCTGTTCTCTTTCCTCTTTATCTGTATACAAAGAGATTGCCTGCATGTATTCATCCAGTCCTGCCTGTGGATCATTTTCAGAAAAGGCACGAAGATCATCGGACAGGGATTTGAGGTTTTCCAGTCTTTCCTCGCCCTTTTCCAGATCATCATTGAGCATGGAACGATAACCTGAGTCTGTCAGAATCATGGAAAGAAGGTGGACAAGATCACTGTCTTCCTTTGCGTTATATGCCTTCCACTTTTCCACCATGGCAGTAAACTCTTCAATCTTTGTTTTTGTCCGACCGGAAAAGATCTGGTTCTGTCTGAGGATCTCATACATGGAAACATCCTGACGGCGTGCTTCCTGTTCAATGGCATCCATTGTTTTCTGCCCGATGCCACGCTTTGGACGGTTCAAAACTCGCTGCAAAGCAAGGTCATCACTGGAGGATACCATACGCAAATAACAGAGCGCATCCTTGATTTCCTGACGTTCATAGAACCGAATACCACCATAGATGATATACGGAATTCTCAGATCCACCAGTCCACGTTCAAGCGATCTGGAAAGATAGTTGGAGCGGTAAAGGACTGCAATATCCTTGTATGGAAGTCCATTGCGATGCAGTGATGCGATCCGTTCCGCTACATAAGCTGCTTCATATTCATCACTCATGGCACTGTAGTGTGTGATCTTTTCACCGTCTTTCCGGCTTGTAAACAGTTCCTTTTCCATACGGTTTCTGTTATTGGCAATCACGGAATTGGCTGCCTGCAGGATTTCCCTGGAAGATCTGTAGTTTTCATTCAGAATGACAGTTTTTGCGCCTGGAAAATCACGTTTATAGTTCATGATGATATTCACATCCGCACCACGCCATGTATAGATGGTCTGATCCGGATCTCCGACAACATACAGACTTGTCTGATCGTTACAAAGATAACGGATCAGGCGGTACTGCAGTCTGTCCACGTCCTGAAACTCATCTACAAGAATAAATTCAAACCGTCTCTGCCACTTTTCACGTATGGATGGAAAATCGCGGAAAATCCTGACAGTAAACAGAATCAGATCATCAAAATCCAGGGCATACATCTGTTTCTGACGTTCCATGTAATACTGATAAACCTTCGCACGGTCAATATCATCACTGAAATGACCTGCAATCTTCATTGCTGCATCCACGGATACTTCCGCTGTTTTATTATTGGAAATGTAGTTGACCAGAGAGGATGGCGTCAGAGAATCACTGTCCAGTTCAAGCTTTCTGCATGCTTCTTTGACAAGTGACTTCTGATCATCTCCATCCATGATCGTAAAGTTTTTCGGATATCCCAGGCTGCTGATATCTTCCCGTAATACCCTGACACATAAAGAATGGATGGTTGAGATCCATGGTCTGTAAAATGATGGGGCAATCATATCGGCAATTCTCTGTTTCATTTCATTTGCCGCTTTATTGGTAAACGTAATCGCCAGAATTCTGTCCGGACGGACATCTTCATCTTCAATCAGATGAGCGATCCGCATCGTTAATACTCTTGTCTTACCGGAACCTGCACCGGCAATAATCCGCAGGTACTGATCATCTGACAGCACTGCTTCCTTCTGATGAGGATTCAATCGTGATATATCAATCATGTTTCTTCTCCTTGTCGTCTGCCTATTATACCATTACTTGCGACTCTGCAGTATCCCGCATAACCCGATTCCATATTTCCCTAACCATGGTATAATCAGTCCGAGGTATAAAAAACATGTTATTAAAAGCAGATAAATGGAAAGATTATTCCTGTATTGATGCAGGAAATGGTGAAAAACTGGAACAGTGGAAAGGTATCGTTCTGCGCAGACCTGATCCACAGGCAATCTGGTCTGTGGAAAACCGCACTTCCTGGAAAAAAGCGGATGCTGTATATCACCGCTCCAAAACCGGCGGAGGAAGCTGGGAATACAGAAAAAAGCTTCCGGAATCATGGACAGTTGACTACAGAAACCTGACATTCAAGGTGTCCCCGACAGGCTTCAAGCATACCGGTCTGTTCCCGGAACAGGCTGCCAACTGGGACTGGATGATGGATCTGATTCAATCACATCAGGACGAGAACATCCGTGTTCTCAACCTGTTCGCCTATACAGGTGGAGCAACAATGGCATGTGCTGCTGCAGGAGCTGCGGAAGTCGTGCATGTAGATGCTTCCAAAGGCATGGTAAACTGGGCAAAGGAAAACAGAGATCTGTCCGGCCTTCAGAATACGAGAATCAGGTTTATTGTGGATGACTGTCTGAAGTTTGTCGAAAGAGAAAAGCGCAGAGGTCATACCTATCACGGTATCCTGATGGATCCACCTTCCTATGGTCGTGGACCAAATGGTGAAATGTGGAAGTTTGAAAAGGAAATCACAGGTCTGTTACAGGCATGCATGGAAATCCTGGATGATCATGCCCTGTTTTTCCTGATCAACAGTTATACGACAGGCTTTTCCTCCATCGTTCTTGACAACATGATGAGGACAATGATTCTTCCATCTCATCCCGATGGTGTCATCACAACAGGTGAAATCGCCATCCCATTACAGGAAAGAGATCTGCTGTTACCATGCGGAATTGTCGGCAGATGGGAGAGGAAATGATCGACGTACTGTACGAGGACAATCATGTCCTGTGTGTCCGTAAACCCGTCAATATACCTGTTAACTCCGATGACAGCCATGATGAAGACCTGCTTTCCATGTGCAGGCAGTATATTAAGGAAAAGTACCACAAGCCTGGAAATGTATATCTTGGCCTTGTTCATCGTCTGGATCGTCCTGTCGGTGGTGTCATGGTTTTCGCAAAGACTTCCAAAGCCGCATCACGTCTTTCTGAAAGCGTACGTACACACACATTGAAAAAGGAATATCTGGCGATTCTGGATGGAATCCCAGAACAGAAAGAAGATACACTGATAGATTATCTGGTAAAGGATCATCGTACCAATATGGTGCGTACAACCGACGCAGCCCATGGAAAGAAATCCATCCTGCACTATCAGACCGATTCTGTTCATGGTGGACATACCCTTGTCAGAATTCAGCTGGAAACAGGAAGATCTCATCAGATCCGTGTACAGTTTGCTTCCAGAAACACACCGCTTGTGCATGATCAGAGATATAACAGACGTGCCACGAAAGGGCAGATTGCACTGTATGCATACCGGCTGACATTCCCACACCCGATCACCCGTGAAAACATCACGGTAACATGTCTGCCGGAAACCAAAGCTCCATGGAATGAATTCAGAATTTATGAATAAGACAACAGACAGAAAACCAAAGCGTAGAATCCGTAAAAGCATCCTTGTCTTTCTTGCAGGATGTGTTATGTGTGGACTCCTTGCAGCTTTTCTGCCAGGTTATCTGACAAAACGGAATCTGAAACAGCTTGGTTATGATAAGACGACCATCCAGAATATCCTGAAGGAAGATCTGCAGGATGATATTCTGTCACATTCCTACTTTTCTGATTACCTTGCTCAGGTCATTAACGATGGCTCATTGTATCGGGAATACATGTATCTGTATACGGTACTGGACAGTGATCGTCATCTGGAAGAAAAAGATCTGCTGCTGTATAACAGACTGGTAGATGCGGGATATGAAACAGACCAGCTTGTCAATCTGTATCAGAATCTGACCTTTGATGAAATGACACCATTGCTTGTCTATGACTATCAATGGAATGAACAGCAGTATATCGAGGATGTAATCCATAACAGAGAAGCTTCTGCTTCCGGTACATTCACTTTGGATGAAGAATACATCACATGGTACAGACTGAGCGAAACAGTGACTGACCCCCAGCCTGATTCCCTGATTTCTCCGACATATCTGCTGATGGAATCCTATGTCCCTGAAGACCTGACAACACTGCCCAGTGAACATGCGGTGGACGGTGTACAGCTCAGCAAAGCAGCTGCTGATGCATTTGCACAGCTGTCTGCGGATTCTGTCCAGACTGCCCATTCCATGTATGCAACGTCAGGATATGTCGATTATGCAACCCAGCAGACCGCCTATACCTACTATGTCAATCATATGGGTGCAGGCAGTGCGGATTATTATACAGAGCGTGCCGGCTCTTCAGAGCATCAGAGTGGCACTGCCGTCAATATTGCTCTGACATATGAAAACACAGATGATCTGGTCAATACGGAAGCCTATGCATGGCTCAAAGAAAACGCCGCATCCTATGGTTTCATCATCCGTTATCCAATGGAAAAGGCACTGATCACCGGCAGAAATGAACCGGCACATCTGAGATATGTCGGTAAGAAGCTTGCCGAAAAAGTCAATGCCTCCTCTTTATCCTATGATGAATACTATCTGTTATATATGGCAGAATGGAACGATGAATCTCTGATTCCATCCAAAGCAATACTGGAAAAGACAGACTATCAGACATCGTAACAAACAGGTT
>JAEDEK010000090.1 GCA_016293365.1 Bulleidia sp.
AACTTCTGGATCGGGCATAACTGGAAAGACAGGGTTTTGCCCTGTCTTTCTACTATGCTTTGAATTCTACTGCCGGCTGCAGGATCTGCATCTGTGCATCATAATGCAGGATGGTATCGGAAAGCAGATGATCTGGATCAAACTGCCGGTTCAGGCTGTTGAGACCTTCCAGTTTTTCTCTGCAGTACCGAAGCGTTTCGGGATTTTTCCCATGATCCTTTACAGCAAACATCTCCTCTGTGGAGGATGGAATCAGATAGATATCTCCATTAAGAAGTGATGATGCCTTCTGCAGGGCACCAGGATAGAGAATGACGGAAGATCCGCATAGAAACCTTGCACTGGTGATGACAACAGTCGGTGTTGGATCCTGTCTTTCATCCGTTATATACTCTTCGATAAAGCTGATGTTTTCCGGGAACAGTTTCTGCATGGATATCAGAGCATCTTCATGCATACGATCCGGATCAATACCAAACTGATTCATCACGGAATCAGTAATCCGCATGGATACCAGAGAACCGTTATTGTTACTGATGAACGCATGATAGGTTAGTGCCATGTCGAACATAGTTCTGAAATACGTGTGCTTCAGACGGGCACTTCCCTGGTGAACAAGTTTGATGAAAAGCCTGTCTTTAAAGCCGTCATATCCATTCAGGAATGACTGGGGCAGGATGCTGTTAAGCTGTGTTGTATTCTGCATAATGAAATACCTCCACTATACAAATACGTAAAAAAATGAAAATCCCGAAAAAAAACCGGAAATTTCCGGTAGTCTTATCGCGAAAGCAGCAATGCAATACTCATTCCTGCAAGTGCACCAGCAAGTTTTCCAGATAACAGTGCTGTAATGAGCTGTGGTTGTGTACCTGCAGCAAATCCCAGATGGGCACCGATCACAGCAGCACCGCATACAAGAAATGCTCCTGTCATGATTCTGCCTTTCGGGTTCATGTCTTTCATCATGACAACAGACGGCATGACGGTAATCGATCCGACAATCATTCCGGTAACTGCTGCATCATTCATACCGGTATGTTTTCCAAGCCAGGTAAGAGGGCGATGCAGGACACGTCGAAATAGCTCTGCTAGAGGTAACGATCCAAGCATGACAATCGCGATGGAAGCAACGGTTTCCATTGCCTGTGTCAATGGTGCGATCGAGGGGAAAAGAATGATTCCTGTAATGTACTGAAATGCTCCGATGGTAAGGCCGACAGTTGCGACAGCCTGTACGAAAGAGGCGAAAGCTGAGAATACGGAGACGGTTTTTTCTGTGTGGCGCAGCAGTCCATACAGCAGAATAATGGAGAGCACAATCACCGGAAGACTCTGGTGAAGTACAGTCAGAAAAGACAGTCCCTGTACGAGTCCACCGATCAATAGACCAACAGGCATTCCAATCAGTCCTGCGCTGATTCCTTTCAGAAAATCTGACCTGTCATGCTCTGCGATGACTTTCATTCCGACCGGGATGGTGAATACAAGGGTACAGCCTGCCATTGAAGATGCAATGATACCGGAGAATGCACCGATTGACATTTCGTGTGCAAGACCCATCGACAGCTGATAGCCACCCATGTCGATCGCAAGAATGCATCCTGACATGGCAGGATCAATTCCTGCCAGGGAGAATACAGGTGTTATAAGATATGACAGCAGTCCGGCAAGAACCGGTGCAAGACAGATGATACCAGCCATGGAAAGAGCCGTCGCTCCCATCAACTGAAACCCTTCCTCAAACTTCGGACCAAGGCCTAAACGGTTTCCCAGTATTCTGTCAATTCCGCCGATCAGTGCACCGCAGCCGATCACAAACATGATTCCTTCATTCATATGATTCCCAGCTTTCCATAAACATGCAATAATATATCATATCAATACTGGAAAGAAGGAAAGAAAATGTTTTATCTTGCATATGGCAGCAATCTGAATCTGTCAGATATGAAAATACGCTGTCCGAAAGCACGCGCTGTCGGTAACGCAGTACTCAATGATTACAGGCTGGTTTTCTGTGGACAGGATCAGGCCAGCTGGCTGACGGTCAGACCGTCCAAAGGTGAATATGTGCCGGTTGGAATCTGGGAAATAGAAGCAACAGACGAGGCGGCTATGGACATCTATGAAGGATATCCGGAATTATATGATAAGACAATGATGCCGATATCTTTCCGTAACGAGACAGTAGATGCTTTGATTTATATCATGAATGAGGGATATGAGGAGGCGCAGCCTGCTCCATCCTATGTGGATGCCTGCATGCAGGGATATCGGGACTTTTCCATGGATAACCACATCCTTCTGAAGGCACTGCGGCATTGCGGATATCAGATCTGAGGTGACAGTATGACAAAGGAAGAAAAACAGAATCGGAAGAATCTTATCATGTTTCCGATCGCAAGCATCGGAAGAGACATGGCATATGTACTTTTTACCAACTTTCTTCTGACGTATGTTCTTTTTACAAGACAGCTGGATGCGGCGCAGCTCACTGCAATTACGCTCATCATGGTTGGTGCACGCATATTCGACGGCCTGAATGATCCGATCATGGGGAATATTGTGGAGTGTACAGATTCAAAGTACGGAAAATTCAAGCCATGGCTGGTACTGGGAATTCTATCCACAAGTGCTGTCATCATCGTAACATTCAATACTTCTCTGCAGGGATGGTCATTCATTGCACTGTTTGGTGTGATGTATTTTCTGTATTCCATCGCCTATACAATGCATGATATCAGCTACTGGGGCATGATCGCCTCACTTGGTTCTGACGCCAATGCAAGAAACCAGTTTACTTCCAGAGCAACCCTGTTTGCTGGTATCGGTTCAACCCTTGCATCCATGCTCATACCGATGTTTACAACCGGTTCCATGGCGCTTGGCGGCAGTGCTGCAAAAGCCTATGGCATCATTGCTGTTGTGATTGGTATCATTGCACCGTTACTGATGGCATTTACGGTTCTTGGGGTCAGGGAAAACAGATCAGTGACTGAAAACAGCAGTCACAACAGCAGCGTCAGTCTGAAACACATTGTATCTGTGATACGGGGCAATGATCAGCTGATGTGGATTGCTGCTGCATTTGTGATTCAGCAGGTTGGAAATCAGCTTGCCCAGGGTGGTCTTGCTTCTACGTATGTCTATCTGGATTATGGTTACAGCGGTGGCCTGTACTCCATCTTCAATACAGTCGGCATGATCGCCACGGCATTTATGATGATTTTCTATCCGATGATCACAAGAAAGATCACAAGAAAACAGCTGATGAGCATCCTGCTTGGTATTTCTGCTTTCGGTTATGGTGCAACTCTTGTGTGTGGATGGATTATTCCGGATGCGGGAATCCGTTTCCGGCTTGTAACAGCCGCCAACATGATGGCCAACTTCGGACAGTATGGTTTCTATCTGATCATGATGATCTCCATCATCAATACCGTGGAATATAATCAGTATCTGCATGGAACAAGACAGGAAGGTATTATTGCATCTTTACGTCCTTTCTTAACAAAACTGGCATCGGCTCTGGTTGTGGTCATGACGACGGCATCCTACCTTGTTTTCAAAGTGACGGACTGTACCAATGTGATCTCGCAGATGGAAAATGCGGCATCTGCCGGTACAATTACGGAAGCACAGAAACTGTCTTCCATTGAAATGGCACTGTCATCGGTCGGTGCATGGCAGACCAGAGGGCTGATGACAGTCATGACGGTGATTCCGTTTGTGCTGATGTTCATCTCATGGCGGATCTATAGAAGTCATTACACACTGGATGAAGTGGAATATGAAAGAATCTGCAGTGTGATTGCAGAAAGGCAGGAAAACAGGTCATGAGTCTTACCAGGCTGGTTTTAAAATATGCAGCACCTGTACCTCAGCTGTGTGAATATGATACGTATCTGTTTGTCGGTCCACATCCGGATGATATTGAAATCGGTGCTGGAGCTACAGTATCAAAACTTGTATCTCTTGGTAAAAAGGTTGTCTTTCTGATCTGTACCGATGGCAGATATGGAACAGATTATACGGAGCTGTCGGGTGAAGAACTGATTGAAACAAGGCGGAAGGAGGCTCTGCTGTCTGCTTCTGTTCTTGGTGTGCGTGATGTCCGTTTTCTGAATCTTTCCGATGGTGGTTTTTATGAATTCAAAGATATGCTTGAAGGAATTGCGAAGGTGATGGGGGATGTACAGCCGGATGTAATCTTTGCACCGGATCCATGTGTGGACAGTGAATGCCATCCCGATCATCTGAATACTGGAAATGCTGTACGAAGACTGGCATGCGTTGCGGCAAATCCCGGTATCATGGGACAGTATGGGGCAAAGACGGTTGCACTGAAGGCTCTGGCGTATTACATGACGGCTCGCCCAAACAGATATGTATGTGTAAACGGCCATCTGGCAAAACAGCGAAAGGCGATCTTTGAATGTCATCTGTCTCAGTTTCCACATACAGGCGGACCAGGGGATTCCATTGTTCTGTATCTGAAACTCAGAGCAGCTGAGTTTGGAATGCGCAGTTTCAAAGGACAGGCGGAAGGGTTCCGTGTACTGGGACCAGTACATATGCACTGTCTGCCGGAAGCAGGAGGGAAATAATGTATGGCATTTGCGTTACGGACATATCGGCATCCAGATTTTGATCAGCCATGTTTCAAGGATGCCCCGGATGCAGTCTTTGTCAGTGTTCAAAAAGATGGAACTGCACCGGTGGGATATCATGCAACGACGATCTATCCGGAATATTTCAGAATGAATGGAGAGTGGGTTCTGTTACAGGATGGCCGCATGGATTGTGTTGCGGTATATCATGATGGCAGAGTGGATGCCGTGGAATTCAGGAATCTGCACGTCGGCGATGCAGTGGCAGTCGGCAGAAAAGAAGACGGCAGCCAGGGAATATTTGTATGGCCGGATGGTTTTGATGAAAACAAGGAAGGGAACGGTGACATCTTTACCTTCCGTCAGAGAAGAAGCAGAGAAACAGCCTTTTCCAAAGACTATGACGAACTGTGTGAGTTGTTAGAATATGAAAAGAAGCATGGTCATATTGTCTGGGTCATGGGACCGGCATGTGCTTTTGATGCATCATCCCGCAGGGCATTTGAGAAGCTTGTCAACAATGGTTATGTCCATGGCCTGTTAGCTGGAAATGCCCTTGCAACACATGATCTGGAAGCTGCATGGCTGAAAACGGCACTTGGGCAGAATATCTATACACAGCAGTCTGTTCCACTTGGACATTACAACCATCTGGATACATTGAATGCAGTCCGCAGCTGTGGATCCATTCCTGCATTTATTGAAAAGGAAAAGATTGATAACGGTATCATCTTCAGTTGTGTGAAAAATGGTATTCCGTTTGTTCTGGCAGGTTCCATCCGGGATGATGGACCGATGCCGGAAATCTTTGCTGATGTATACCAGGGACAGAATGCAATGCGAAAGGAAATCCGTCAGGCAACGACACTCATCTGCATGGCTTCCACACTCCACTCCATTGCATCTGGAAACATGACACCATCCTATCGGGTATTACCGGATGGCACCATCCGTCAGGTCTATTTCTACAGTGTGGATATCTCTGAATTTGCTTTGAACAAGCTTTCAGATCGAGGCAGTCTTTCAGCCCGCAGCATTGTTACAAACGCACAGGATTTTGTGGTCAAACTTTCCGAAAAACTCAACTGTGAATAAAGGCATTCTGTTTCAGGATGTCTTTTCGTATTGACGATCTTTTCTCAGGTGATACAATCGATACAAAAAAACGGGGGAACTATGCGAATAGGTGTGTGGATCAATGTGGCAGGTATACTTGCGGGAGGCCTGCTTGGTTATATGTGCGGAAGTCATTTGAAACAGAGGATGCAGGATTCATTAACAGCAGTATGCGGGATCAGTGTTATTTTCATCGGGATATCCGGGGCAATGGAAGGTATGCTGAGTGTGGCAGGAAATTCGATCAGCAGCGGTAATGCGATGCTTGTCACAGTGTGTCTGGCACTTGGAACACTGGTTGGTGAAATGCTGAATATTGAAGGTCTGTTTGAATCGTTCGGGCAATGGTTGAAGCTGAAAACAGGCAATGCAAAAGATCAGAATTTTGTGAATGGTTTTGTTTCGGCTTCCTTAACCGTATGTATTGGTGCTATGGCAATTGTCGGTTCCATTCAGGATGGTATTCTTGGTGACTGGTCCATTCTTGCGACAAAGGCAATACTGGATCTGATCATCATCATGGTCATGACATGTTCCATGGGAAAAGGATGTGTGTTTTCTGCTATACCTGTACTGATCTTTGAAGGCGTGATTACGCTCTTTGCTTCTTTCCTGCAGCCGATCATGACAGATGCCGCCATGGCAGATCTGTCACTTGTCGGGTCTGTACTCATTTTCTGTGTTGGAATCAATCTTGTGTTTGGGAAAAAGGTATCGGTTGCCAACATGCTTCCATCTGTTGTTTTTGCTGTGATTGCAGCATTTCTGCCGCTTTAGGAGGTTTTATGAAAGACTGGTATGATATCAGCTCATCGGCTGTGATGACCCTCCATGATTTTTATGGGGAGAGAAGAAATATCGTTGATACATGTCTGATCATATTGTCAACCGTACTGCATGACTGTCTGCTCAGTCATTACGAATGCAGTGAAATCGGACGGATCCATGCATGCAACGGGGATATTGTTTTGTATCAGATAATGTATAAAGATAAGAAGATCGCATTCTATCTTTCCGCCATCGGTTCTGCACTGGCATCACAGGCATGTTATGAGGCATCCTGGCTGAGTGGAGCAACAAAGTTTGTGATGTGTGGTTCCTGCGGAGCTCTGGATTCTGAGAAGGTGCAGGGAAGATATATTATTCCAACAGAAGCATATCGAGGAGAAGGCGCTTCGTATTACTATGCTCCAGAAAGTGATTATATTGAAATCAAAGGGCATGATCTGGTATGCGGTGTATTTGAACGTCTGCATATTCCATACGTAGAAGGAAGAGTATGGACAACCGATGTCATGATGCGTGAAACGCGGAATCTTGTCAACAGAAGAAAGCAGGAAGGATGTATCGCAGTGGAGATGGAACTGGCAGGTGTACAGGCTGCATGCAACTTCTATGGTCTGCAGCTTTATGATTTCCTGGAACCTGGAGATGTACTGGATCGGGATGATTATGACTGTTCTCTGCTTGCTTCTGCCAACCATGACGAAAGAAAACTGATCATCGCTCTGGAAATCGCATATGAGATATAAGGATCTGTGATTTGAAACAGATCTTTTTTGATCGTAAGATATGCTCATGAAAACCGGTGTGAGTATTGGAAGTTCTGTCAGCAACAGACTTCCATTGCTGAAAAACAGATACTCTGTCATATGCCTGCATCTGATCTTGCTGTATATGATCTACAGGGACAGGTATATTCCTATGTGGAAGTATCCATTCTCATAGGTCTTCTTCTTGGAAGTTGTACCGTTGATTCTATTGTAACGGGCTGTTCGTGCGGGCAGGGGATGATGCTTGCCTGTAACAGCGTTCCTGGTGTGCTGTGTGGTATGATCAAAGATCAGAAGGATGCTGAACTGTTTATATCCATCAATCGGGGGAATGCGGTTTCCATTTCATTGAAGGAAGGATATGGATGGAATGGCGAAGATAACCTGATGGAAATCATGGGCGCACTGTTCAGTCTGCCAATAGAAAACAGAATTCCTTTCCAGGATGCACAGCGGAAACTTGCAGATACGCAGAAAATGAAGGAAATCAGATCTTTCAGTCAATGTGATCTGACTGTTTTTCTCAACCTGCTGGATGAAAGTATGATCACAAAGATCATATCAGCTTCACAGGTCATGGATGCCATTGTAAAAGATGGAAGAAAAGATCAGATTGTAAAGTGGGTGAAAGATCATGCATGATATATGGAATCCATGGCACGGATGTGTCAGA
>JAEDEK010000091.1 GCA_016293365.1 Bulleidia sp.
TTTCTTCAAGTCTCTGCAGTGTTTTAGAATCTGTAAAAGTCAGATCCTTCTCTTTTTCAGATGGTCTGAATGCAATCTGAAGACGAGAGATGGCATTGAGCATCAGAGCTTCACCTGGCGCAAAGCAGCTGACTGTTTCCTTTTCAGATGGGGACAACTGAATCATTCTCTGCATACTTTCAAGATCCTTACTCTGCATATGAAGGATAATTTTAGTCGCACATGAGTTCAGTACCGCTTCTCCATACTTACCATTTTCTAATGCCATGACATCTCTCATCTGCTGAGTTGCAATGACAAGAGAGCAGTTATAGGAACGTGCAAGACGGGCAATGCTCATTGTTCTTTCAGCTGCAACCGTGTTATATGCCATCTTCCACCACTCATCCATGATGATGGATTTTTTCTTTCCCTTGTTTGCGGTAACGCTTCCCCAGACAAATTCCGTTGCGGTAAAGGTTGCAAGAGCCAGTGTTGCATCGGTCTGATTTTTCTCAAGGCCAATGACAACATAGTCATTTGTAATGTCTACATTTGTCCGTCCATTGAAGTGTGCATAGCTTCCGGAATGCTCAAAAATGGAAAGGACTCTTGCCATCCGATCCGTTTCAGGGGTGTGGTATCTTCGTAAAGTTGACGCAAGATCCGAGATGATCGGGAACCTTTTCTTCCTTCCGGTTGTGCGGTCAGCCCAGATGGATTCGTTATTATCTGTAATTCCATAACTGTTATATGTCTTTATAATCGCTTCACTCAGTGTCTGCTGCTGGGCAATACCACCAAATTCCTCCTGCGAAAGAATCCGGAAAAATGAAATCAGAACATCCACTTTCTGAGAAAGAAGAGATGTGGCAAGCAGATCAATTCCTTCTGTATCCATTGCAAAACGGATCGCATCTTCACTTGGATAGGAGATATCAAAGATGTTGAGTCGGGTTGGAGAACCTGTGCCAAGGGAGATAAACTGCCCATGCATCTCATCACAGATCCGCTTGAACTCACTCTCCTTTTCCGGCACAATCACAAATACCTGTTGCTGTTTGACACGCTGTCTGATGGAGATCAGCTTGATTGCAACAGACTTGCCCGATCCTGTCTCACCACACACAAATACATGAGGATTACTGCCAAGATTACGATCAAAGAAGTCCGGAATGACTGGAGATCCGGTTCTGATATCATCCGCAATATAGATGCCATCATGGCATACCAGCTCATAACTGGTAAATGGATAGGTTGCAGAAGCACCATTTGTCAGGCAGTTTCTCTGCATTTTTGAAAACAGTTCATCTGCAATCGATGGACATGGAAGTACTGCCTGGAACACCTGTTCTGCCTGATATTCAAAGTCCTGCAGCCTGATATCCATTGAAACTGAAAGATCCCTGATGATTCTTTTCTTTTCGGAAATCTCAGAAAGACTGCTTCCTGAAACCGTGATAATGACTCCCACATTGTAGAAATCATCCCCGTTTGCAAGTCCTGACTTCAGATACATTGCTCCCTTCAGCTTTCCCATTGCTTCATATGCGTTGTCTGTTGCAAGGTTTGCCTGCTCGTTTACCGATACGGTTTCCTTGGCAATTGTCCTTGAAAGCCAGAAGGATTTGGAAGCCTTCGGTTCCTTTCTGTAATAAAGATCCACATCAATGCCTGGTATGCTGTTCCTGTTGAATGTACTTACCCATGCAGCTGCCACCTTATCCGGAAAGCCTTTTGAAGGAATGAACATGTAGGAATAATACAGTCCATCGCATCGTACAAGAACCGGATCAAGGAATTCAATCCGTTGTGGTGCAATGTATTCAGCAGGCGGAATATATGGCCGCTGTGTCTCATCTGCCCCTATTTCCTTTCTGTATTTTTCTTCGATCTGAGCATATCTTTCATCAATCGATACAACTTCAGATGTATTCCTGTTAAACAGAGTATAGAAGATTTCTGCTGTATTTCTGTTGGCATCAGCATGCTGGTAAGGAACAACTGTGTTGCCACAACTCTGCAGAACGGATGCAAGGACCACTCTTTTTTCGTTCAGCCACTGTACGGCAAAGTCCTTGTATCTTTCATCAGTCTTTGGAATATTGCCTTCATATCCAAAGGAAATGAAGTATCTGCGGTTTACAGTTGACTCCTTGGCAATACGCAAATGGGCAAAGTATTCCCGTCTCATGGAGTTGCAGGCAATATCATCTTTGCTGTCGATTACCTTTTCAATGTCAGCAATCTGTTCCTTCAGATTTGCTTTTACAGTAATACTTTTGATGTGCAGACTGTCTGGAGCCTGACGCAGAAAGTCACCGAATCTTCTGACAATCTTGTTCTGTTCTTCCACCTTTTTCTGAAAAAAAGGAGATGGAATGACTTCCATAACGCAGAACATGTCTCCGTTTTGATCAATCACCATCCCCTTGTAAAAATCAGAAATATTGACATTCGATTGAGCCGCATTAACCACTACCGGCTTTTCATGCTTCTTCTTTTTTGCCATTTTTCCTTCCCTTCTTTCCTTTTTTCCTGTTTTTCTTTTCCTCTGCCTTCTGCTGTGCCTGCCGTTTCTTCTCTTCTTCAATCACATAGGCATCATCGTCAAAGATGATTCCTTCCTGCCCGTAATTGATGTTCTGGAAGTTTTCAGTCACCTTCTGTTCCTTATGTTTTTTCATCCAGGAGTCAATTCTTGCCCGTGGTGTCACCTTCAGAGTTGTCCTTGAAAGAGAACTGAATGGCTTTGCTTCTGTTTTTACTCGTGGATTATAAATGCTGGATCTTCTTGTTTTCCGATACCTGATCATATGCAACAGATATACCGTCAATGGATCACCGTTTCTTCCAATCGCTATTGCAAAAGCAACAAGCAATCCAAGTGAAATCAGAACCGTATTGACTGTCAGCATGTATTCCTTTGGAATATCCGCATTGTTCAGTATCACTGCTGCCGTTCCAAAAACGGAAGCACTGACAGCAATACCGCTGAGAAGATCCACTGTTCTGAATGTAACAATATCAAAAATGCTGATCCCATTTTCTACGTTTGGAGGATAGATTCCCACAAACGGTCTTTCTTCTTTTTCTTCGCTCATGTTATTTCCTTTCGTTTTGTATCAGAAAAACCAGGTGTTTCTTTTACACCCGGCCTGATTCAGATTCTGATTGCTGATCCGATAATATGTGTTTCCAGCACAGCATTTACTTTGACATTGACCTGATCTCCAACTTTCAATGACCTTCCCATCATGACATTGTTTTCAGGAATAACTGCAGTTACACCATTGAGCAGAATGACATTGTAGTGTTTCTTGTAGGAGTTGTATCCATCCACTGTTCCAAGATAGGAACTTCCAACACTCATTCCCATCAGCATTTCAGCCGAAGCCTTCATCCTTCCGGTTACCGCAATTCGGACTGTTCCATCCTCATTGATATGAACCTTGCGGAATCTGACTCTGATTTTATTCCCCGGCTTTACCCAGTCAGCACAGCTTTCCACAAATCTGTCATTGAGAGAATAGGCATCGATCCTGTATTCACAACCACAACACTCGACAAGTGCCTTATCATCTCTGACCGCAAGTACATGTGCTTCTGCCAGATCACCGACTTTAACCGGATGATCCGTTTTAAGGAAATAGTGCTCTCTCAGCTTCTGCATTGCCTTTACTTTGTCTCCTACGACAAACAGTGTCTTCGTTCCTTTGAATGGTCCTTCTTTGATTTCGCTGATTGCAACATTTGCGATACAGAACGGCACTGTCGCCCCTTCCTGATACCTTGCAAGAACAATTTCCCGGTTCAGCTTTTCCGCTTCATTCATTACTTCATACCCTTCGCCAAACCGGAATTCCGGTTCAAAGTACGATTTTTTTGTGAAGCTGACGATGATTCCATTCCAGATCACTTCCAGACAGAACACACCACCCATATTCCTGACACCAAATACCGTACCCCAAAGAATATCGCCGTTTCTCATGTATTTTCTGCATTCACTGTAGTTTCTGGCCCTTTTTTCGTCTTCACTTAATTCGGTTTTCTCAAGTCTCAATGCTTCATCCCCGATGTGACCGATCAGTTCATGTACGACTGTTTCTTCCCCCTTCTGCTGGATGTCTGCTGTTATTTCATCCACTTTCGTAGAAACTTTCTCATCGACTGGTGAACCGTCTTCTTTTGCAATCCCACCCGGTGCCTCATCAATCTGTCCGGTTTCCATAACTTCTTCATTTTCATTCATCGGATTTTCCATTGTTTCGCTCATCATGTTGTTTTCTTTGTGCCATACGGGCACTTTTCCTTTCTACAGGCATTTTTCTACACCGCATCGTGTTATCTGCGCCTGAATCCACTGATAATATCCATGACTGTATCCATTAAGTCATGACAGAAAGTGCATACTAGTCGTCGATATCCACATCACATGACTCCAGATCTACTGTTTTTCTGCGCTTTGCATGGTTCTGCTGAGCCTTTCTTCCAGCTCCTTCTGCTGCCCTCTGTTTTCTGATCCGCAAGAGATCATTTTCCCCATGTGAGGCACGTTTTTCCGTTTTCTGCTCTGTTTTTTCAGTCTTTTCTACTGTTACGAATGATGCAGCTTCATTGTCTTTGTTATTTTCTACCGTTTTTTCTTCAGAAACTGCTGGCTGATCCATGACTAAAGGTGAAGTAAGAGAGCTGATACTTTCCATCAGATAGTACCTTCTTTCCACGTCTTCCAGTTCCATTTCCTTCAGTCTGCTGACTCTTTCATCCACTCTGTCGTTATATCTGACAAAAGGCATCATGGAATCCGGATAAGGCCGTAACTGTTTGAAATCAAAGTGGATATATCCAGGCTTTGGTTTAGCTGAAAGCACCCAGTGTTCGGTCCATGGAAACATCTGCAGTTCCATCGGTTGCTCTCCCTGACGGATAATCAGCACCTTCTGATGCCATCTGCGCGCTTCATCCGGCATGATCAGTTTTCTTGAGACAGTACTGACATTCATATCTCTGCCCATTTTTGTTGCCAGATTACCTTCTTCATGATGCGATTCACGCAGAATGGATGCTGTTCCTGCAAGTTCGGATACAAAATTCATTGTTTCCTGATCATTTGCTCCAAGAATGTAATGCGTTCGGCATCCGGAAATGATTGTGTACTGGATGTTCTTGCCATAAAGTTCTTCCAGCAGTTTGATATGCTGAATAATAACGCTGACATAGATATGACGTGACCTGCATGTGGTCATAACCGTATCGAAGTTATTGATATGGCCAAGAGAATAGAACTCTTCCAGCATTGCTGTAATACCCTTGCAGCGGTTTGGTTCTCCAGTGATTGAAGAGATCTGCTCCTCATGGTCGAATGTTGTCATGGCATCCTTGAAGAAAAACGAGAAGAACAGAGAAAGAATCGGTTTATATACAGATGCGCCTGGTTTATCCGAAGAAACCAGATAAAAAGCACACTGCTCCTTATTGATATCCGAAAGAACAATGCCATCTCTTGACAGAGTTTCCTTCAGATGGACGTTATTGAAGATATTCAGAGCCAGCAGTACCGTCTGACACGCTGAATCTGCCACAACATCTCTGCCATTTGTAATATAGGTACGATATGCAGCACTTGCCGGATGCCATTCCGGAATTGCTTCAAACATCTCCTTTTCCTTGACCAGTATTTCCTTGAAGGAAAGCATCGTGTCATATACTTCACCAATCGTATATCTGTACTTTGAACCATACATTTCGATGTCTTTCATCAGCTTTGTCAGTTCTTCCCTGTCAAAGCCATTTTTCTCCCCTTCTCGATAGATTGCTTCACGGAAGTAATTCATCGGATGATCATCCGTTTTTGCATGATCTATGAAGTAGTCCCGGTCAATTCCGGCAACTTTCTTATAAAGCCGGATATATTTTTCAATAATGTCTTTTTCTCTTGACCATGCAATGTAACCCACGCAGGTTGTAAGAAGATTCAGACCGTTATCGAAAAAGAAATCTCCCGGTTTACCTGAACCGGCATTTTCCATGTAAATCCGGCAGAACTCATTCAGTCTTCCCGATTCAACTCTTTCAGTTTCCGGATCAATGGTTTCCTTCAAACAGTTCCAGAAGTCTGAATATGGCAGATATTCGCCAATCATCAGTGCTTTGACCTTTACACCCCGATCCATGGCAAATTTTGCTGTATTACGGAACACTTCCCCCTTTGGGTCGTTGATGATCAGTGAATCCCCTCGAAGAATTGTCTGCAGAACCTCTGTTTCGACATAGGTAAATGTCTTGCCTGATCCCATCGGAGCAACAATCATGATATTTCTGTTGCCTTCTGGTCCATTTGGTTTCTTATAGGAGACAACATTATTTGGACCTTTCGAAAAAGTCTTTCCATAGACAGTACTGGTTGTATTTCTGATGTTTCCAACCTGATAGTTCCTGCGGATATCCTTTTCACTCTGCCAGTCTGCCGATCCGGAATTCTTGTCTTTGGCATACAGTACCCCGTCTTTTTCATAGTCAATGGTATTTCTACGGTTTCTTTTGCCGTTCATGGCAAGAAATATGATGCATCCTGCTACAGTTGTCGCTGCACTCAACCGGATGTTTTCAACAAATCCGATCTTCATGATGTCTGCAATACGGGTTGTAAAACGAAATGCTCCGATCACACTTCCAACAAGAAAACCGGACGAAACAAAAAGCAGTATCACAAAGACTGCATACACAGCCAGCTTTACAGCCAGACTCTGATTCCTGATTTTTTCCAGTAAATTCATGTCTTTTACCTCAAAAAGGCAGCCTTTCGACTGCCTGATACACATTTCAGTTATCAACGATTCGGACAATGACCTCATCAGAGACACCGTCATAGGGATTCCTGATATTTTCCACGATATACCATCCATTGCCACTGTCTCCATATGCAAATGCCTCTTTCAAAGCCAGGTCACGTTCGCCATTATAGTCACTGTAATTGAATTCCTTTGTAACAATTGCCTGATCTCCTGTTCCCTTCTGAGGAATATCCATTCTTTCAAGCAGCAGATCGATTTCATCTTTGGGCTGTTCCTGTTCCATAGCCTCTTTAAAACGGTTGCCAGCCCCTTCATCCACCTGCTGCTGATCCTGAATACTATCTTCGCCACTTTCTTCCTTCAATGAAGAAGCCACTTTATCTTCAGTATCCGGATCATCTTTTCCGTTTTGAACACTGGTATATACCTGATCCCCATTCTGCACCCGATCCGGCTTCATATTACAGCCGGAACAGCCTGATAAAATGCTTCCCAGCAGTACAATGCATGTAATTTCTGTCAGTATTCTCATAATTACTCTCCTGTATAGCGTAAAACGCCATCCCAGCCATCATTCCAGTAAGGGGTGATGGAAATCTCATCCCCGGTCTGATCACCCTGTAAACGGCCTGAAATGCCACCATATTCGTCGCAGTGTGCGCCGACATTCTGGTTGTCACCGATGTATATTTCCGTATGTGTCTGGATATTCAGAAGAATATCTCCCGGGAGCAGTGGACATCTTCCTGTTCTGACTGCTGTTTCCGACATGCTGCCCAGTTGTGCAGCTGATATCCATGTCCATCCATCGATCTTTGTGAAGATATCCTTCATGTAATGTGTGGAAGTAATCGGTACATTGAATCCGGCTTCCCGTAATGCATAACACACCAGCGAAGAACAGTCATAATCCGGCCCGTGTCTGTTAGGCTGCGAATATCCATGCGAATCGTCTTCTGCAATTTCCTTCGCCCAGCTGACATACTGATCTACCTTTCCCCCACTGACACGGATATATCCATAAACAATTCTGGCAATCTCCACAGTTTCTCTGTATCTGTTGTCTTTTTTCAGATTGACTCCCGTATACATGCCAAGTCTGTCCCATGTCG
>JAEDEK010000092.1 GCA_016293365.1 Bulleidia sp.
TCATTATCATCAAGCAGTGCTGATTGAAACAGTGAAGCAATGACATAGGGCTGTTTGATGTAGTCTGAGCATGTAATATCGATTTTACTCATATGTTTTATGACCTCCATATCATACTTATTACCGGTAATTCTCAAATCCATAAAAAAATACTGAAAAAAGCAGAAAATTACTGTTTCAGCATATTGGATGGAAGTATCCCCACCCGATAAACATATCCTGCGGATCTAACAGACAATGGCAGAGGTAATACTGCAGGCAACGGTAAAACAAAAGGCTGCGTTAATTATATGATTCATTGTGCAGCACGTCCTGTAATGGTTGAAAGCAGACTGATTTCATACAGCAAGAAAACCAATATTTTGAAATGGTAGTATGAAGAAATCGAACAGAACTACGCATCGAAGTAACAGAATCAGGAAGACCTCTGATCGATAAACTGATTGTTCATATTCCTGAGAAACATTTCAGAATGATCCGTTACTATGGTTTCTACAATCCGAAGAATGTTGACACATTGGATCATATCCATGAAATCCTTGGAGAAGACAGGCATAAAGACTATCCCAGGAAGACTGGAGACAGGGTGAAGAGAGTTTCAATGAACAAACTTAAAATCAGAACATTCCTTCTTGGTTCATTCAACAGAGATATGCTGTGTTGCCCTTGTGGTGATACACTTTGATACGCATCTAGTGATAACCCATTGAAGATTACAAACTGCCTGGTTGAATCGAACCCCTGGATCCTCAAGTGCATAGGTTATGCCCTTTCTGTCTTTCCGATATGTACAGAGCAGATTCAAAACGTTTCCAGAAATAACATCCAAAAAACAGTTTCTGACAAACTTGTTTTTGTCATGCCTAGGCCTACCTGGTTATTCCATCCGAAAAAGACCAGGCTTGTTCTTGAATAAGTCTGGTCTTTTTCGGAAAAGAGGTCGCCTGTTTACAGTATAGGTCCAGCGTAAAGGCCCAAGAGGAAAGGGGCCAGCTTATCGGTGGCGAGCTTCTACCGCGAAAGTCGCTTGATAGTTGGGTGTTCTTCCTGCTGCACTTGTGTGCTCCGGTGTTGCCAAAGGGCTTTATTATCGCCAGCGGAGCGCTCTTCGTGGGTGCAGGGAAAGAGCCCCGGCTGTCAAGCGACGAAGAATAACAAAGCCATCAGATCAGCAAACGATACAGATTGACGGACCGAAATTATAAATACTATCAGTGGATTGGATATAGCCCTATACGCCGGGTATTGTCGACCGGACTTGTTCTATGGATTTATGGACCGATAGCGTGGAACGTTGGACTGCTTCTTCCGTCATAATCTGCCTTCCAAAGCATATGATCATTACTCAGTCTAACCCCATTTGATGTTTTGCCAGACACATCGAAATTCTTATAACAACAACAAAAGACATGGCGGAGAAAGCCATGTCATAAATGAGGGGAAAGAATCATTCGATTGTTATGTAGTTGTGTTCCGGAAGCTCCTTCTTCTGTTCCACTTTTGGAACAGTAACTGTCAGGATGCCGTCCTTGAAGGATGCATGAATATCAGTATCTTTCACATCTGTGCCGACACTGAATGTTCTGGAACAGTTGCCTGTAAATCTCTCCTGGCGGAGGATATTACCACGGTCGTCCTTTTCATCCTTAGAAGTATTGTGCTTTGCGCTGATGGTCAGATTACCTCTGTTGAGGGAAACCGTCACATCTTCTTTCTGATAGCCTGGCAGATCCATCTTCAGTGTGTAGTGATCATCCGATTCCTCCACATCTGTACGCATGATTCTGTCAGAACTGAACATCGGTACACCGAATACGTCGTCGAATAAGTCAAAGTCATTTAATAATGGATATCTTGTCATATCAATCATCTCCTTTTCACAAATTGACTTGTATCAGGCACTCTTTTTTTAGTCAGAGAATGTCGATGAACTTCTTTGTTTCTTCTTCCTTCTTCTTTTCTGTTGGGAGTTCAATTGTCAGAATTCCATCTTTGAAGGAAGCTCTGATATCTGTGTCTTCAATTGCATCAGATACATAGAATGTTCTGGAGCAGGAGCCGGAGAATCTTTCCTGACGGAGCAGCTTGCCGGAAGCACTCTTTTCTTCATCTGTTGTTGTGTGGCTTGCGGACACTGTCAGTGTACCGTTATAGAGGGAAATCTTTACATCTTCCTTCTTATAGCCTGGGATTTCCATTTCCAGAATGTACTTTCCATCCTTTTCACGGATATCCGTTTTCATCAGCTGACTGCCGTTTGTAACCGGTCCTCTGAACATGTCATCAAACATGTCGCTGAATAAGTCGTGATTTCTGTTGTCTAAGTATCTCATCGTTTATACCTTCTTTCTAAGGTTCCTCGCCTTACACTTATTATCATACTCAGCAAATTAGCACTGTCAACATTTAAGTGCTAATTTATTCGACATTTTTAAAGATGTGTCAATGCACATTTTATGCTGTAATGTTTATATGTGGCTTATTTATGCTGTAAATCAGTTTAGCACTTAAATGATTTAAATGATAATTATTTTTCTTTTATCATTCATGACCGGTTCTGTAGACAAGTCGTATTACCATTCTGACATGATCGTATCAGTTGTCATGTGAGTATTATTCCGTATAAAATATATGTACAGAAAACTTTTTACCTGTAAGCTTCATCAATGGTCAAATGTACTCTGCGGTGAAGTTTACGCAGCAAAATGGCGGTTTGATATATATATATATATATGATATAATTGTCTTTACTTTCAGCTAACAGGCATCATTTTCAACTGAAAGAACTCAACAGTCCAGATCATATTCATACATCCTGTTAAGATCTTTCGTATTTGACAGACATGGATCCAGGACTGCCCGTACAAGGGAGGAAACCTATGAATATCCAGGAGTTTTATCGTTTTATCAACGAAGATTTCAATGATTTCTTTTCCAGGCTGCCGAATGTTTCCTCTATTGAGAAATTTGTCCGACAGTTCGAAATAGATCAGAGTTATTCAAAACTGTTATCTTCAGTTCAGGATGAGAACGTGCAGAATACATTTGCTGCACTGTTAACGCTCAAAGGGATTGCTTTGAACCTGGGATTCCGTCATCTTTCGGATTCTCTGGATTCCATGCTTGTGCACCTTCGTAAAACAGGCATCGTTGATCGTGAACAATGTGCACAGTTTCTACAGGAAATCAGCATAATCTACAACAATATCATTGATGGTATTCACCAGTTGGAATTATAATGGTGTTTATGAAGAATCACACTGTTTTAATCGTGGACGACGTTGAAATGAACCGTCTCATGCTTGAGGAAATGCTGAGTCCACAATATGAAATTGAAATGGCCTGCAATGGAAAAGAAGCACTGGAAATCCTGCAGAAGAAACATGATGAAATCTATATTGTTCTTCTTGATCTTCTGATGCCTGAATACGATGGTATTTACCTGTTACAGAACATTCATTCACAGCCATGGTATAAGAATACAGCGATCATCATTGTCAGTATTGAAAACAGTCGAGCATCCGAAAGGATGTGTTTTGAGTATGGTGTATCTGATTTTATTCATAAGCCATATGATAGTGCTCTGATCACAAAGCGTGTGGAAAACATCTATCAGCTGATTGAATATCAGAGAAATCTGAAACTGAAGATTGAAGAACAGACAAAAGCACTTGTGGATCAGAACAGGCAGCTTGCTGCATATGCGGAAAGACTGCGTCACTCCAGAGAAAATGTCGTCAGCCTTCTTGGTACAGTCGTTGAATCACGTGATGCGGAAAGTGGAGAACATATTTCCCGTGTCAGAGAATATACAAGAATACTGTGCAGATATATTCAGAGATTCTATCCTGAATACAACCTGGATGACCAGAGCATTGAGCGTACTGTTGTTGCAAGTTCATTACATGACATCGGCAAGATCGCTATACCGGACTCCATTCTTCTGAAATCAGGAAAACTGACAAATGCAGAGTACAGACTTATGCAGGAACATACCATTCTGGGTGCTGATATCATCAACCGTTCCAAAGATACATTTGATGAAGATTTCAGAAGTATTGCGGCAGATATATGCATGTTCCATCATGAACGGTATGATGGGAAAGGGTATCCATTATCTTTGAAAGGAGATCAGATTCCAATCCATGCACAGATTGTCGGTCTGGCTGATGTATATGATGCACTGATTCACCGGAGAGTATACAAGCAGGCATATTCATCCATAGAAGCCATAGCGATGATCTGTAATGGAGAATCCGGTGTTTTCAATCCAAAGCTGCTGGACTGCCTTCTGAAGTCACAGCATGAACTGCAGGATTCTACCCAATAAACAAAAAAAGATCCCCATGCACTGAAGTGTGCACGGGGATATATACAATACGAGGTGTTGATTATGATGTTACTGATTCAGAATATTCATGTATTTAATCCTGAATATCAAGGCGTTAAAGATGTCCTGATCACAGGCAATACAATTCATAAGATTGCAGACAGTCTGCCTGTAACAGCCGCCTATGAAATGAAAGTCATCGATGGAACAGGAAAGTTCCTGATTCCTGGCTTGATTGACTCTCATGTTCATATTCTCGGCGGGGGAGGTGAAGGTGGGCCTAAAACAAGAACACCTGAAATCACACTCACTGATATCACCACAGGTGGTGTAACCACTGTATGTGGATTACTTGGTACAGATGGTACAACACGTACCATGACAAACCTTGTTGCCAAAGCAAAAGGCTTACAGGATGAAGGTATTTCCACCTTCATCTATACAGGCTCCTATCAGGTTCCTGTACGTACATTAACAGGCAGTATCATGGATGATATCATACTGCTGGATTCTGTGATCGGTACAGGGGAAATCGCTATCTCTGATCACAGATCTTCCTCTCCTGCCAATGAAGAGCTGATGCGTATCGTATCTGATACAAGAGTTGGAGGCATTCTTTCTGCGAAAGCAGGTGTTGTCAACATCCATGTTGGTGATGGCAGAGATATGCTGAATCCTTTACGTTATGTACTGGACCACAGTGAAGTCAGACCGGAAAACATGTGCCCAACCCACATCAACAGAAACAGCCAGCTTCTGTATGATGGTATTGAATATGCCAATACATACAATGGATACATTGACTTTACAACATCCATGGATCCAACTATTCCAGACAGCAATGATATTTCAGCATCCCATGCGATGAAGGTTGCATTGGATCATGGCGTTGACGAAACTCACATCACATTCTCATCAGATGGACAGGGATCATTGCCGTTATTTAAAGATGGTAAGTTTATTGGTTTAGGTGTAGGTAAAGTCACAAGTCTTTTCGACGAAGTCAGAAATTGTGTTTTGAATGAAAACATCCCATTATCCACAGCATTAATGCCTGTTACATCCAATCTTGCAACATTGTTGAAACTTACTGGTAAAGGCAGAATCCAGGAAGGGTATGATTCTGATCTAGTAATAATCAATGAAGATCTTTCTATTAATACAGTCATCTGTAAAGGAAAGATCATGATTGAACATGGAAAAGTGATCGTAAAGGGCACATTTGAAAAGTAACCGTTTCCTGCATACAAAGTTTCTTCGTATTACCGTTCTCATTTATCAGTGCCAATTACATATACGGTGCTTTTTGATTCCCATTACCTGTAAAGTAAATAAGCAGCCACTACGTTACTAAGAATGTACTTTGTTCTACGAAGATTTATACCTGACAGCTGGTCCTTTCCTTGCAATCACAAAACCCGCTCTGTTGGCGAAAATAATGCCCTTTGGCAACACCGGAGCATACAAGTACAGCAGGGAGAACCTTCAACGATCAAGCGGCTTTCGCGGCATGAGCATGTTGCTTTGCTAATAGCCTTTACGCCGGACCTATTCAAGAATATGCCCGGTCTTTTTCGGATGGAATAACCACAGACAGGTACCAGGAAGATAACCCGACTATGAAGAGGCCTTATCGTTATAAACATATCACAGACAAATTAGAACAGACCTTTTGTAGAAGGAATCCCGCACATCAAACATATATCGTTTAAAGCACGCTTTATCATCAGATAGAAAATCAGTTGTTCAATCCATCTAGATCAATCTTATATATCATGCTTTCAGGCTGTTCATGAGGTTTGACAAACATAATCATATACCATGGCAAATATATTATTCTGCCTTCTGATTGGATATTATCTCTGCAGAAAACCATTGCTTTGCGAAAACTCCATTCGGATACAGAAAGAATATTATCAAGAGCTTTATGTTTTCTGTATTCTTTACCGGATTTGATTTCCAGAAGTTCAATGCCAACGCCATTCTGTATTACAAAATCAACTTCACCAATCTTTGATGAATCATAGTAAAAAAGTTCAAAACCATTTGAATGCAGTTCCTGTGCCATAGCATTTTCTAATATACTGCCCATGTTTATTTCAAGATTTCCATTCAGGATATCAAACTGAATATTCTCCATACACGCGGCGCATAATAACCCTATATCCCCCATAAACAGCTTGAACAGACTATGCTTCTCATTCAGCTTCAATGGTGGTTGCGGTGCAGAAACGTTATAGCACGGAAGTGCAACACCAGCATCCGACAACCATTTAAAGCTGTTTTCATACCTGTTCAATTTTGCATATCGATCAAGTGCATTCACATAGAAACGTCTATTTTTGTCGTTTAGCTGTGATGGTATGGCATCATAAATGGCTTTGATTTTCTGCTTATCACTATTGGTATCGGCATATTGTGAGACATCGTGACCATACTGGGTGATTATATCGTTTTGAAATGAGATGACTTTGGCAATATCATGTGTATCAACATAAATCTGTACTGCTTCCGGCATTCCTCCAACAACAATGTATGTGTTGAACAGTTTCGTCATTGTATCATGCACTGCCTGTGATACCGGAACAAGTGTATCGTATGACTTTTTCAGATAATCAATCGTTGATTGTTGAACACCATTTGCCCACAAAAATTCTTCAAAATCCATTGGATACATTTTATACACTTCTTCAAATCCAACGGGAAATGATACTACTTCCTTGAAATTCACACCCAGAAGTGAACCGGATTCAATATAATCAAATCGCCCGTCAGCAACAAGAAACTTCATTGCTGTACGGATGTTCGGGAACTGTTGTATTTCATCGAACAGAACAAGAGTTTTGTGAGGTTCCATCAGCTTTCTTGTATAAGCCGTCAGATTGGTTATTATTGTATCCACATCCAGATTTCCCGAAAATATCTTCATAGCTTCAGGTTCTTCGTAAAAGTTTATTTCAATGAAGTTTTCATAGTATTCTTCAGCAAACTCTCTTACGATCGTCGTTTTTCCGATCTGTCTGGCGCCAATGATACATAGAGCTTTTTTATGATCCTGATTTTTCCATCTGATGAGTCTGTCATAAGCTTTTCTTTTCAGCATGATATTGTTCTCCTATCTTGGATAATCGGATTGTAACATAATTTTTACAGTAATTTATTATTTTGTAACCTTTTTATTGTAATTTTTTACTGATTTTGTAACATTATTTTTGTGACACTCTAAAATCAGTAAAAACCTCCATGTTAAAATCAGTTTGGTAACTCTAATAATAACAAGGAGGAGCCATATGGCTAATAACGATTTTATCATATCTACCATAAATATTTCAGCACAACAAATCCGATTTCTTTCAACTGTGAAGAAAGATCACTCCAGGTATAAATACAATCACATGGATATCGCCGGTATTC
>JAEDEK010000093.1 GCA_016293365.1 Bulleidia sp.
TTACTGAGGAAAATAACATTTTCCACCCACAACTATGCCTGAAGAGCCAGAAAAATTAGCGATTATCAAAGACGATATCATCAATAAGAAACATATGATCCAGGAAGCTTTAAAGGAAGAATCAGAATTCTCTGAAGGTTACTTTGCACAGAAAGCAGTGAATGGACCAATGTACGTCTTCCCTCTATACGATGTGAAGGAAAACTGTGTTGGATGCGGAACTTGTGCAAAAGTTTGTCCTATGGGCTGTATCCATCTTGAAAACGGCAAACCAATTCATGATTACACAAATTGCGCAAACTGCATGGCATGTATACAGCATTGTCCAACAAAGGCGATTCAATTTGCTTCTGCGATGAAAGAAGTGAATAGTAAGGAAAGATATCGCCATTCAGAAATTTCTTTAGCTGAAATTATCCAAGCGAATAATCAAATTTAGGTTATCGGCCTTAATAAGCACACTGCAAATTCCAATTTATCACGGTATCAAGGGATTTAAACCATTCGTTTTGATTTCCTACAGGAGGTATAAACAATGAACATTGAGCAGGTAATCCGGGATTTTGGGAAGGAACCCAAAACCAAAGAGCACAGCGAATCTGTACTCGCGCTGTGTCAGGAAGCCATCAGGATCACCATGGAGCTGAACACAGCCTATCACAAGCCGGAAGAAATCATCAACATCATGAGCGAACTGACCGGAAAAGAAGTGGACCCCAGCTTCACCCTGTTTCCTCCATTCTACACGGACTTTGGTAAAAATATCACCATCGGCAAAAATGTGTTCATCAACTCCGGCTGCCATTTTCAGGATCAGGGCGGAATTACCATCGGCGATGGCTCGTTGATCGGTCACAATGTTGTGCTGGCTACAGTGAATCACGCTCTGGAACCGGAGAAAAATCGAACCAATTCCTATGCACCGATTCATATCGGAGAGCATGTCTGGATTGGCTCCAATGCCACCATTCTGGCAGGTGTGAACATTGGCCAGTGGGCTGTCGTGGCAGCAGGTGCGGTGGTGACAAAGGACGTCCCAGCCTATACGGTCGTTGGCGGAGTGCCGGCAAGGGTGATTAAAAGGGTAAATGAATAATCGAGCATTCTTTATCGCAGCGCAGCAGTAAGTGGATTTGTTACCAAGGACAGTCATGGTCTGGACTTCGGATTGGATGTCGGGGTAGACCTGTTCCCTCAAATTCGTGGAAAATCTGACATCACATCAAGCCGGTCGTGCTGGGCCGAATGTACAAATATCGTTTGCCCCTATGGAGTAATCGCTAAGTTGTTTCAAAAACGTGAGTAGTCTGCACCCCGAAACAGACTACTACTTGACTACAACTGAGTCGTACACAAAGCTGCATTTGGCACTGTTTTGCCCATTCTGTAAATGCCTAAGTGATAAAGGGGCGCAAAACAGGACAAATCACGGCATTGAAGTAGAGTTTTTCCAGTGATAAAGATACTTTTCGTGCGCCACGGCAATGGAAAAGCTCGTCTGTCCATAGTGCAAAGCTAATAAGTAGAGCATATTCCCGAAGAGGAGACTATGCTCTTTTTATTGCTTTACGGATGACAGTTTTTATACGGATTATAACCTTGAGAGATCAAATCATCACGAGTGCCGGTGTAGTACAATTTGTTACTTTCTTTCATTTTGTTAACACTACCACAACTTGGATAATGGAATTTCCTGGTGTTGCTGTTAACAACACGTTCCATGCATAACAACACACTTTTAATATCAAGAAAAGATACTACTACATCAAAATTAGATAATCTGTATTTGTTATAATGTGGTTAGTGAATAAATGCACAAGGAGATATTTACTATGAACAAATACGAAAGCCTGTTCAAACCGATCAAAATCGGAAATACAGTCGTGAAGAACAGAATTTTCATGCCTCCGATTTCATGTAATCTAGCCAATAAAGGATATATCACAGATGCACTGGTAGAACATTATACAAACCGTGCAAAGGGTGGTGTTGGCTTGATTGTCACAGAAGTTACAACAGTTGAACCTGTTTATACATATCTGCCAGGAGATATCTGTATCTATGATGATTCCTTCATTGAAGGATGGAAGAAACTGATTGATTCTGTACATCAGTATGATTGTAAGATTCTGACTCAGCTGTTCCATCCTGCCTATATGGCATTCCCTCTTCCAGGTACGCCAAGACTGATTGCGCCAAGTAATGTTGGCCCATATTATGCAAAGGAAGCACCAAGAGAAGTTACAAAGGAAGAGCTGAAAGTACTTGTATCTCAGTTTGGCGATGCAGCAAGAAGAGTACAGATTGCCGGTGGTGATGGTGTTGAAATCCAGTGTGCCCATGCCCATGGTTTATTAGGTGGTTTCTTGACTCCTCTTTACAACAAGCGTACAGATGAATATGGCGGAGATCTTGATTCCAGATTAAGACTGACTCTGGAAGTCATTGAAGATATCAGAAACAAATGCGGAAGAGATTTTATCATTGATGTACGTATCTCAGGTGATGAATACAGTGCTGGTGGTCTGACAGTCAATGATCAGATTTATGTTTCCAAACAGCTGGAAAAGGCTGGCGTGGATTTCATTCATGTTTCTGGTGGTAATACAATCAAGCGTGGTTCTTCCATGCCTGCTCCTGGTACTTCTGCAGCTCCGCATCTGAAAGCAGCTGAGGAAATCAGAAAGTATGTTCATATTCCTATCACAACAGTATCGAGAATCAATGAACCATGGATTGCCAATGAACTGATTGAAAATGACAGAGTGGATGCAGTTATGATCGGCAGAGCCAATATCTGTGATTCTGATTTTGCCAATAAAGCAAAAGAAGGCAGAAGTGGAGACATCCGTCCATGTATCGGTTGTGGCAGATGTCTGACATCTGTCATGTTCGGTAAACCGATTCAGTGTACCGTCAATCCGAATGTACAGTCTTCCCCTGTGGAAAAGGCAACAGAGAAGAAAAAGGTGCTTGTCATTGGTGGAGGTCCTGCTGGACTTGAAGCTGCCTATACTGCACATGAAAGAGGACATGATGTTGTCCTTTGCGAGAAATCTGGTAAATTAGGTGGTCAGCTGAATGTAGCGGCTGTACCAATTGGAAAGAATGATCTGTGCCGAGTTGTGAAGTTCATGGTTAACAGACTGAAGGATACAGATATTGATGTCAGATTGAACTGCGAAGTAACAGATGAAATGCTGAATAATGAGTTTGCTGATTATACAGTGCTTGGTACAACAGGTGCTGTTGCCAAAGAGATTGAAGCATTCAAGGTATTCGGTAATACGATGACAGCGGATGAAGTATTGCGTGGAGATCGTTTCCCAGGCAAGAAGGTCATTATCATCGGTGGTGGTTCTGTAGGATGTGAAACAGCTGATTACCTCGCACCTCTTGTCAATGACCTGTTCCCAGCAAACAGAGATGTCACTGTTATTGAAATGACAAATCAGCTGATGGCTGGAGAAGGTGGTCCTGCCAAGTCCAGAGTGACAATGCGTTTACAGGAAAAGGGCGTACATCTGTTATTAAACTCTTCTGTAAAGGAAGTACGTGAGAATACAGTTGTTTATGAATGCAACGGAGAAACAAAGACACTGACAGGAGATACACTGATCTTTGCGGTTGGTTATGCATCAGCTCCATTACAGAACGACAGAATCATCCAGATCGGTGATTCCAATAAAGTCGGCAATCTTAAGGATGCGATCAGCAGCGCTTACCAGCTGGCTGTAACGCTATAAATCATCATTTTCAACAAAGGAGAAAACACTATGAAACTGAATGAACCAATCAAGGTTGGTAATCTGACACTGAAAAACAGAGTCATGTTTCCACCACTGACAACCGGCTACGAAGAAAGAGATGGATCCATTGGTCCTAGATCCCTTGCATTCTATGAAAGACTTGCCAAGGGTGGTACAGCCTACATCGTCATTGGAGATGTTGCACCGGTAAGAACAGCTTCTCCAACACCAAAACTGTATGATCCTTCTCAGATTCCAACATTCAAGGCTTTGGCTGATGCACTGCATAAGTATGATGCAAAACTGGCATTACAGGTATTCTATCCGGAATATGATGTGCCAGGAGTCGGCAGACTGATTGGTCAGGCTATGATGCTCAAGCAGGAAGCAGCTAAGATCAAGGCTACAGGAGATGAAGCCGCATTTGCTGAAAAGATGGCAGAAGCAGATAAGGTAACAAAAGAAGCTTATGCCAAACTGCATCATGACATGCAGCACTTCATCAATGAAGCTACTGTGGATCAGCTCAATGCGATCAAGGAATCCATGAAAAACTGTGTAAAGCTTGCCAAAGAAGCTGGTGTGGATGCGATTGAAATCCATGGCGACAGATTACTTGGATCTTTATGCTCTGATATTCTGAACCACAGAACAGATGAATATGGCGGATCTTTGGAAAACCGTACAAGATATGCCATTGAAGTATTGCGTGCCATGAAGGAAGCTGCACCGGATATGATGATCGAATACAAGCTTCCGATCATTACAGTCAATAAAGATGGTTCTTTCCGTGGTAAGGGCGGACTTAAAGAAGCTGAAGGCATTGAATTTGCAAAGATGCTGGAAAAAGAAGGTATCGATATGATCCAGGTTGCTCAGGCAAACCATACAGGCAACATGGGTGATACCATTCCACCAATGGGAGATGTTGATTACAACTGGACATTACCGATCGCAAGAAAGGTCAAGGAAGTTGTATCTGTACCTGTAGCTACAGTAGGAAGAGTCGTATCTGTAGAAAACGGTGAGAAGATTCTGGAAGATGGAGATGCTGATATCATTGCATATGGCAGATCCTTATTAACAGATCCTGATATTGCCAATAAGTCTGCAAAGGGTGAATGCATCAGAGAATGTCTGAACTGTAATATGGGTTGTGTCAATGCAATTCAAAACAGAAGATATATCTCATGTGTATTGAATGCAGAAAACGGAGATGAAGCAACAATCTTCATCACACCAGCTGAAACAAAGAAGAATGTCGTTGTTGTGGGTGGTGGTATTGCCGGTCTTGAAGCAGCAAGAGTTCTTGCGGTAAAAGGTCATACAGTTACACTGGTTGAAAAGAGTGATCGTCTGGGTGGACAGATCAATCTTGCCTCCATGCCTCCAAGAAAGTCTGAAATTCTGCGTGGTGTGAAGTACTATGAAAAGGTACTTCCACAGCTGCATGTGGATATCAGAATGAATACTGTTATGAGTAATGAAGAACTGAATGGCTATGATGAAGTGATCATTGCGGCTGGTGCACATAACATGGATCTTCCAATGCCTGTTGAAAATTCCAATGTTGTTTCCGCATGGGATGTATTAAGCGGTAAGGAAGTAACCGGTAAGTGTGTCATCCTTGGTGGTGGTCTTGTTGGAGCAGAAACTGCAGAATACCTTGCCAATAAGGGTCATGAAGTCACAGTTGTGGAAATGATGGGAAGGATTGCTGCGCAAGAATCTCAGACAGTACTTCCATTAATGATGAAGGACTTTGCAGAACATAACGTTCAGCAGTTGACAAACACAAAAGTAGCTTCCATTTCCAATAATACTGTTAAGGCTGTCAATACAAAGGACAACACGGAAATCGAAATCAAAGCAGATACAATCGTTGCAGCACTTGGATCCAGAAAGAATGTCATGGATGTTACAGGTATTACAAAGCCTGTACACTATGTCGGTGACTGTTCTGGCGAAAGAACTGCAGATATCGCAAGCGCAATCAGAACTGCATATCATACAGCTAACGCAATCTGATCAATTCCCTCACACAGGACTGTTCATCGGTCCTGTTTTTGTGTTTTAATGGAACTATGAAGCTGGATGTCAGAAAACGCAACGTTGTATCACCATTAACACTTAAGGCGGGCAGACAATCGTATCTGCTGATTGTATTCCGTCATGGGGAAGCAGATGTACAGACGGAAAAGAAGGACTTTGTATGTAATACAGAAGAGCTTGTACTGGTAAAACCTGGCTGTACTACACAGATCAGAAACAGAGATACAAAAACAGAAATAGCCACGGTATCCATACCGGTACAGATTCTGGAAGAAGTGTCGAATGAGAAACTGAATCTTGTGGAAGGCTTTTCCTATGCCCAATATGATGTGAATATCGTATATGCAGGAACGGATGGTGTGATGACACTCAGAAATCTTCTGAACAAATCAGAAAGCCTGGAAAAGGAAGAGATGCAGTATGGACTTGCCTATTATCAGGAAGTACTGATTTCCGCATTTCTTGTTACTCTGTTAAGAATATGCGTGGACTCTGATATCAAATATATCAGTCGCAGAAGGAAGGCACTCATGATGGATGATGTCTTTGTCTATATCCGTGAGAATCTGGCGGGTGATCTTTCCCTGCAGAAACTGGAATCCGTGTTTTTTGTATCCAAAGAGCATCTTTGCCGCAGGTTCAGGCAGCAGACAGGGGTATCCATCCACCAGTATATTCTGGATGCACGACTGTCAAAAAGTCAGTCATTCATCCGAAAAGGGCTTTCTATATCGGAAATCTACAAGCAGTGTGGGTTCAAATCCTACACGCATTTCTTTAAAGCATTTAAGAAAGTGTATGGATGTACGCCTTCACAGTTCAGGAAAATGGCAGAGGAATGAGAAATACAGTTTTCATGCAAAAAGTCATTTTTCAGCATGAATATGCCGGTTTCTGCAACCTGCCTGCCTGGTGAACCGGTGTGAACAATGTGCTAAAATGATCGGGAGGATTGCATATGTTTGTCAGAAAGAATCGGTTAAGAAAGGATCTTCCTGCGATTGACATCCGGAAAAAACCGGTGAGAGGATTATTCGGTAAAACAAAATGGGTTGCTGCCTCCAGAAAAGAACAGAAGAAGATGAAAGCGGTGCTGATGGAACAATACCCTGATCGGTATTATATGGATGATCTGAATGAATGGAATTCCACAAAACAGACAGATGATCTTTCGTGGATTGATGAGCTGGAAATACTGGAAGCAATGATGAATGATTAACCGGAAAGGATACATAAATGCGTATGAATCACGATTTATCTAATACATATGTGTCATTACGAAAAGAAAATGATGTTTATGTGATCAGACATGATGATACTGTTGCTGGAAAGATCTGGATGGAGAATGATACGGTGAATATACACATCCAACCGGAATATCAGGGCAGGCATTATGCAACAAATGCACTGTATCTGTTTACTGCATATGCACATGATAACCTGAAGGTGCATGAAATCAGAGCTGTTGTTCCTGCGGGTGAATCGATCATAAAACATGTTGTGGAACATTGTGGTTATCATATCGAAAGGAAATGTGATGATCATCTTGTGTATGTCCATAATAAGACAGTTACAACACTGGATGATCATTTATGTCTGAAACCAGGACAGCAGGTCATCTATCTGGCTGGTGGGTGTTTTTGGGGGATGGAAAGAGTGTTTCAGGTACTCGATGGTGTGGTTGAGACGAGAACCGGTTATGCCAATGGAAATACTCCGAATCCTTCCTATGAAGATATCATCAGAAATGAAACCGGGTATAAGGAATGCGTCAGAGTAATCTATGATACAAGTATCATTGATATTCGTACCATCCTGACAGCCTATTTCATGTGCATTGATCCGACTGTAAAAAACAGACAGAAAGAAGATATCGGCACACAATATCAGACTGGGATTTACTATAAAGACGAATCAATGCTGCCATACA